>CAVPGG010000225.1:0-8400 GCA_963703755.1 uncultured Pseudomonadota bacterium | reverse complement strand
TGACCGGGCATCGCCAGGTTGACGTCGTCGTAGTCGAGCGCATGCGCCGCGGTGCCGTTGATCAGCGCGGCCGACAGGGCCGGCAGCTTGCCGCCATGCAGGAAGACGGTCGCCTGCGCGGCGCCGCCTTGCTCCGCCATTTCAGCCAGCACGATCGCGGTCAACGGCTCGCCGGCGCCCGCGAGCGTGACCGCGACATAGTCGAGCACGCATTGGCGAACGAGCTGGCGCGCCTGCGGCGAGAGCTGGTCATGGCGCACGGCCTGCGCCCGGGCGGCGAGGTTTTGCGTCAGCCCCGCGGCCGTCACGGTGGGATCGCGTGTCCGGTCGTCCATGGTTCCTCCCGCAGAGCAAGATACCGGTCGCAAGTTCTTCGCGCGACGATGAACGCACGGCGCCAGGACATCAAGATGTTTCGGCGGCGCCACAGGCGAGCAGGCGGCGGCACGCGGGCCGTCGCCCTTCGAGGGCCGCGCTAACGCGCGGCCGCCTCAGGGTGGACGGTGATAGGTGGCGAGAAGGCAAATGACGGCGTCGCGTCTCGCTATTCGAGCCGGATCCCCGCCGCCGTGACGATGGCACGCCATTTCGCGGCGTCGGTCTTGATCAGCGCGGCAAAAGGTTGCGGCCCGAGGTCGCCGGCGCTCGCGCCCTGGCGCGCGAGGCTCTCGCGGTAGGCCGCATCCGCCTGCGCGGCCGCGAGCGCCGCCTGCAGGCGCTTGACGATCGCGGGCGGCGTTTTTGCCGAGACGACGAAGCCGTACCAGCTTTCGGCGATCACGTCCGGGAAGCCGGCCTCGCCCATGGTCGGGATCTCGGGCAGCGCGGGTGCGCGCGCGGGCGCCGCGACCGCGAGCGCCACGACCTTGCCGCCATGCACCTGCGGGGCGAGGATCGGCGCATCGCCGAATAGCGCGTCGATCTGGCCGCCCATGAGGGCCGGCAACGTCTGGCCCGTGCTGCGGAACGGGACGTGGATCACATCGATGCGCGCCTCGCGTTTGAGGAGCTCGATCGCGAGATGCGTGACCGCGCCCACGCCGGCCGATCCGATCGTCACCGCGCCGGGATGCGCTTTCGCATAGGCGACGAAGTCGGCCACCGTGGTGAGGCCGAGCGTCTTGCGCACCGCCAAGAGCTGCGCCGAGCGCCAGACGGTGGCGAGCGGGATGAAATCCCTCGCGACGTCGTAGCTCACGTGCTTGGCCGCCGGGATGATCGTGAAGGGCCCGATCGCGCCGACCAGGATGGTGTAGCCGTCCGGCGCGATACCGAGATAGGCCTCGGTCGCGTTCAATCCGCCGCCGCCGCCGCGGTTCTCGACGACGACCGGCTGGTGCAGCACGCGGCCGAGCGCCTCGGCGGCGAGGCGCGCCCCGGTGTCGCTCGGTCCGCCCGCCGCATAGGGAACGATGACGCGCAGCGGCCGGCTGGGAAAATCGTCGGCCCGCGCGGCGCCCACGACGGCGAGCGCTGCGACAACCAGCGCTGTTGCGGTCGATCTCATGCGATCCTCCCTGGCGACGGCGCCATCCGCATTGAATCGTCATGCCCGGGCTTGTCCCGGGCATCCACGTCTTCCTTGCGCGCGGCAAAGACGTGGATGGCCGGGACATAGGCGAGCGAAGCGACGCCGTTCTTCGAACGGCTACGCCCGGCCATGACGAGTGTGGATCAAATCGATCGGAATTTGCACTAGCCGTCAGCGCCGATTGCCCGGGCGGCGGCCCGCGCCTAACATCCAGCCGCAAGCGGGGCTCACGCGGAAGCAAACGGCTGGCGAATGATCATCGACGCACATGCCCATTTCGTCCCGCAGGCGCTGATCGACGATCTCGTCGGACAAAAGCATCCGGCGCGCTCGATCAAGATCAGCGTCGAGAACGGCGGCGTGCGGCTCGCCTTCGGCGGCAGTGACGCGAAGCGGCCGATCCCGCGCGGGATGGAGACCGCGGATGCGCGGCAGAAGTGGCTCGCCGCGCACGGCATCGACCGGCAAGTGGTCGGCGGGTGGCTCGACATGTTCGGCTACGGCCTGCCGGTCGAGGAAGCGGCCGACTGGAGCCGCTTCCTCAATGCGCACATGCTGGCCGCGACCCGCAAGCTGCCGTTCTTCATCCCCCTCGCCACCGTGCCGATGCAGTCCGGTCGGCTCGCCGCCGCGATCCTCGAGGAGGCGCTCGATGCCGGCTTCCACGGCGCCATGATCGGCACGCAGCCGAAGGGCGCCGCGGGCGTGCTCGACGATCCCGACCTCGATCCGTTCTGGGAAGCCGCTTCGGCGCGCAAGGCGACGCTGTTCGTCCATCCGACCTTCGGGGCGCGCGACGATCGTCTGCGCGCCTACGGGCTCGTCAGCGCCGTCGGCCGCGTCACGGACACCTCGATCGCGATCGCGCGGCTGCTCTATTCCGGCCACCTGACGCGCTTTCCGGGCGTCAATATCGTCATCTCCCATGGCGGCGCCGCGCTGGCGATCATGCTCGGCCGCCTGCGCCAGAGTTTTGCGACGGCGCCCGCGGAAAATGCCGACCCCGTGCAGGGCTTCAAGCGGCTCTACGTGGACTCCATCGTCTACGATGCCCGCACGGTGCGCTTCATCGCCGACATGCTCGGGGCCGATCGCGTGCTGATGGGCACCGATCTGCCGTTCGCCATCGCGGAAGGCGAGCCGATCAAGCTGATCGACGCGGCCGGCTTTTCGCCGGGCGAGCGCGCCGCGATCCTCGGTGGCACCGCCGCGTCGCTGTTTCGCGTGTCGGTCGCGGCCGCGGCAGCGAGCGCTTAGGGCATGCCCCATGGCGCCAACCATTCCGGCATCGGCAGCCCGGTGCGCCGCAAGGAGGACGCGCGGCTGGTGGCCGGTCAGGGCTGCTACAGCGACGACGTCAATCTCGAAAACCAGGCCTACGCCATCATGCTGCGCTCGCCGCACGCGCACGCGCGCATCCGGGCGATCGACGCGACGGCCGCGCAGGCGATCCCGGGCGTGCTGGCGGTGCTCACCGGCCGAGACATTCTCGCCGATGGCGTCAAGCCGATCCCGCACAAGGCCTTCTCGTACCATCCGGCCGAGATCCCGCTGCGCAACAAGGACGACGCGCCGATCTTTGCGGCGAGACATTATCCATTGCCGGTCGACCGCGCGCGCTTCGTCGGCGAGGCGGTCGCCATGGTGGTGGCCGAGACGGTCGCCATCGCCAAGGACGCGGCCGAGCGCGTCGCGATCGACTACGAGCCGCTCGCGCCCGTGATCGATGCGGTCGCCGCCGCCGCGCCCGGCGCGCCGCAGCTGTGGGACGGCGGCGCGAACGTGCTGATCGACGCGCAGGTGGGCGACGCCGCCGCGACTGCCGCGGCCTTCGCCAAGGCCGCGCATGTGGTCACGCTCGAGACCTGGATCCCGCGCGTCACCGGCGTGCCGATGGAGCCGCGCGCCGCCGTGGCCGCGTTCGATCCCGCAAGCGGGCGCTACACCGTGCATGCGGGCAGCGGCGGCGCCGTGCGGCTCAAGGCCGACATCTCGACCAGCCTCGATATTCCGGCGGAATCGGTGCGCGTCGTGATGCGCGACGTCGGCGGCAATTTCGGCACGCGCGGCGCGGTCTATCCCGAGTTCGTGCTGGTCGCGTGGGCGGCGCGCCGCGTCGGCCGGCCGGTGAAATGGACCTGCGAGCGAGCCGAGTCGTTCCTGTCCGATTACCAGGGCCGCGACCTCACCTCCGAGGCCGAGCTCGCGCTCGACAAGAACGGCCGCTTCCTCGCCATGCGCGGCCAGAATACCGGCAATCTCGGCGCGCTCACCGGCAACTTCTCGATGGTGCAGAAGGGCGTCGAGATCGCGTCCGGCATCTACCGCATGCCGGCCGCAAGCTTCCGCGCCCGCTGCGTCACCACCAACACGACGCCGACGCGGCCCTATCGCAGCTCGGGGCGCCCGGAGGTGATGTACGTGCTGGAGCGCCTGATGGACCTCGCGGCGCGCCGCCACGGTTTCGATCGCGTCGCGCTGCGCCGGCGCAATCTCGTCACCCCATCGGAGCTGCCGTACCGCAATCCATTCGGCATGGTCTACGACAGCGGCGACTACCCCAAGGCACTCGACTCCGCGCTGGCGCTCGCCGACTGGGACGGCTTTCCCACACGCAGGCGCGCGGCGAAAAAACGCGGCAAGCTGCGCGGCATCGGCATTGCAACTTACGTCGACACCGCGACCGGCGTGCCGCGCGAGCGCGCCGAGGTGACGGTGCAGCCGGACGGCTTCGTCGACGTGGTGCTCGGCACCGTGTCGAACGGGCAGGGGCACGAGACGAGTTTTGCCCAGCTCGTTACCGAATGGCTGGGCGTGCCGATCGAGCGGGTGCGCCTCATCACCGGCGACACCGACATCGTGTCGGTCGGCGGCGGCACCCATTCGGGCCGCGGCATGCGGCTCGCCAGCATCGTCATCCACAAGGCCGCGGGCGAGATCGCCGCCAAGGGCATCCGCATCGCTCGGCATCTGCTCGAGGCGGGCGACGACGCGACGATCTCCTTTCGCGACAGCAGTTTCGCGCTCGAAGGCACCAACCGCTCGGTCGGCCTGTTCGAGGCCGCGGCCGCGGCGCGTGAGCGCGATGATTTGCCCGAGGACCTGCGCGGCGCCTTGATGGCGATCTCCGACGAGACCGTGCGCGACGCCGGCTGGCCCTATGGCTGCCACACCTGCGAGGTCGAGATCGATCCCGAGACCGGCGTCGTCACGCTGGTGCGCCATTGCGCGGTCGACGACGTCGGGCGCGCCGTCAATCCGATGATCATCCACGGCCAGACGCACGGCGGCATTGCCCAGGGTGTCGGGCAGGCGCTGCTCGAGCACTGCTTCTACGAGGGCGGCACCGGCCAGCAGCTCGCCGGGTCGTTCATGGACTATGCTGTGCCGCACGCCGACATGCTGCCGTTCTTCACCACGCAGATCAGCGAGGTGCCGTCGACCACCCATCCGCTCGGCATCCGGCCGGCCGGCGAAGGCGGCACCACGCCCGCGCTCGCCGTCGTCATCGGCGCGGTCGTCGACGCCCTCGCCGAGTTCGGCGTCACCCACCTGGAGATGCCCGCCACCCCCGAACGCATCTGGCGCGCCATCACCGGCAAGCCCGACCGCTCGCGCACGGAGGTGTAGGGCAAAGCGGATGGTCACCGTCATCGCGAGCAATGCAGCCGAGGCTCTACCCTCCCGCCCGTTGGCGGGGAGGGTCGGCCGCCGTCGCGCCAGCGACGGCGGCCGGGGTGGGGGGACTAGGCTTGCTCCTTCGTTTGTAGTTGCAGAATCACGCGCGCTCCGAGCAAGCGGCGCCCGCCACCCCCGACCCCTCCCCGCCACGCGCTTCGCGCGCGGGGGGAGGGAAGAAGAAGGGCGCGCTCGCGCGTTGCCGCATCTTCTCGCCGCCTGCCTTTTCTCTCTCGCCCTCTCTTCCCCCGCGCTCGCCCAATCCGCGCCGGCCGCGCCCTGGCCCGCCAAGCCCATCCACCTCATCGTCCCGCTTCCCGCCGGCTCGGCGGTCGATCTGGTCGGCCGCCTCGTCGCGCAGAAGCTGTCGGCACGCCTGCGCCAGACCATCATCGTCGAGGATCGCCCCGGCGCGAGCGGCACCATCGGCACCGAGGCGCTCGTGCGGGCCGACCCCGACGGCTACACGCTCGCCATGGCGACCTCGACCACGCTCGCGACCGCGCCCGTGCTCAACCCGCATCTGCCCTACGATCCGATCAAGGACGTCGCGCCGGTCGCGCTGGTCGGCATCTCGCCCTATGTGCTGGTCGCCCATGCGGGCCTGCCCGCGCGCGACGTTGCCGCGCTCATCGCGCTCGCCAAGGCGAAGCCGGGCGTGATCAGCTATTCGTCGGTCGGCGACGCGAGCCTCGCGCACCTCGCCGGCCTCTTGTTCTCGTCGCTGGCCGGCGTCACGCTCAACCACATCCCCTACAAGAGCTCGACCCACGCCGTGGTCGACCTCGTCGAGGGGCGCATCGACCTGCAGTTCGGCATCGTTCCGACCACCCTGCAGTTCATCCGCAACGGCAAGCTGCGCGCGCTGGCGGTGACCACGCAGAAGCGTCTCGACGAGCTGCCCGACGTGCCGACGTTCGAAGAGGCCGGCCTCACGGGCTTCGAGGCGACCCTGTGGTTCGCGGTGATCGCGCCGAAGGGCATCCCGCCCGCCATCGTCGCCCGGCTCAGCCAGGAGATCGCCGCGCTCGTCGCCGAGCCCGACGTCAAGCGCGCCTGGGCGGCGCAGGGAATCTATCCGCAAGCCAGCACGTCCGCGGCGCTCGCCGAGCGCATCGCCCGCGACCTCGCCAAATGGCGCGCCGTCGCCGCGGGGATCAAGGCCAAGGATGAGTGAATACGGCCCGATGATACACTGCCTGCCGTCATCGTCCGCGAAAGCGGACGATCCAGTACTCCGCAGCGAGTCTATAGGCACCGCGGACTGTCCCTTTCGAGCTTTGTAAGTACTGGATTGCCCGCCTGCGCGGGCAATGACGCAGTAGAAACGCAACCAGGATGCCCCGATGACCGAACCCCTGCGCCCGAGTCCCGATCTGCAAACTCACCTCAAGTTGCTGGAGCGCGAAGGCCTTCTGGTCCGCATCGACGAGCCGATCGACAAGGACACCGAGCTGCATCCGTTCGTGCGTTGCCAGTTCGTCGGCGGCATCGCCGAGCAGGACCGCAAGGCCTTCCTGTTCACCAACGTGGTGGACGCCAAGGGCAGGCGCTACGACATGCCGGTGGTGGTCGGCGCGCTCGCCGCCAACCCGCGCATCTACTCGCTCGGCATGGCGCGGCCGGTCGCCGAGATCAGCGACGCCTGGGTGGAGGCGATCGCCAATCCGGTCAAGCCCGTGAGCGTCGATGGCGGCGCCTGCCAGGAGGTCGTCATCATGGGCGACGATCTCACGCGGCCGGGCGGCGGGCTCGCGCGCCTGCCGGTGCCGGTCTCGACGCCCGGCTTCGACGCGGCGCCGACGCTCACGTCGACGCTCGCGATCACCGTTGATCCCGAGAGCCGCATCCGCAACATGTCGACCAACCGTGCGGCGCTCAAGGCGACTGACCGGCTCGGCGTGCGCATGTCGTCGCGCATCGGCGGCGCCGGCGGCTACCTGCACTGGCTCAAGTACCAGAAGATGGGCAAGCCGATGCCGTGCGCGATCGTGGTCGGCGCCGCGCCGGTCGTCGCGTATACGGGCCCGCAGAAGCTGCCGGTCGATTTCGACGAGATGACGGTCGCGGGCGCGCTGATGCGCGCGCCGATCCGCACCGTGAAGGCGCGCACCGTCGACATCGAGGTGCCGGCCGACGCCGAGATCGTCATCGAAGGGCTGATCGACACGGACTTGCTCGAGCCCGAAGGCCCGTTCGGCGAGAGCACCGGCTACGTCGCGCTCGAGGACTTCAACCTGTCGATGCGCGTCACCGCCATCACGCACCGGCGCAACGCGGTATTCTCCTCGATCATCAGCCAGGTCACGCCGAGCAAGTCGAGCGTGATGCGCAAGGTGGCGTTCGAGCCGATCTTCCTCACGCATTTGCAAAAACATCTCGCGATCCGCGGCATCCGCAAGGTGATCATGCACGAGCCGCTGAGCAACATCCGCCCGATCATCTTCCTGCAGTTCGCGCCCGGCACGCCGAAGACCGAGATCTGGCGCGGCCTGCAGGGCGCCTCGACCCGGCTCGCCGACAGCGGCAAGGTGGTGATCGCGGTGAGCGAGGACGTCGATCCCAACAATGCCGACGCGGTGTTCTGGTCGCTGGCCTATCGCTGCAATCCGATCGAGGACGTGCACATCGTTCCCTACAAGTCGGCCGGGCATGGGCCGATCACCGACCGCGCGCCCGGCATGCGCAGCTCGATGTCGACCATGCTGGTGGACGCGACCCTCAAGGAGGTGATGCCGCCGGTCGCGCTGCCGGGGAAGGAATTCATGGAGCGCGCCGCCGCGATCTGGCGCCGGCTCGGCAACCGCTACAGCCTGCCGCCGCTCAACATGCGCCCGCCCTGGCACGGCTATGGGCTCGGCGACTGGAGCGACGCGTGGGAGGATTTCGCCAGGAAGTGCGTTGCCGGCGAATGGGAAGCGAACGGCATCAACACGTTCGCGCGCCGCCACGCCGGAATCACGCCGGAGACCTCGGTGCGCGAGGTGGAGGAGGAGTAGGACGGTGAAGCCGGCGCGAGCGTCGACGACATCGTCGGGCAATTCGATATTGCGCGAGCAGATCAACGCGGTGCTCGCGTTCGCGGCGCGAGGCCTATGGTTTTCTCCGTCGCGCTCAGGATCGTGTCTCGCAGCCATCGTTGCGCCGGATCGCGATCGACGACCTCGTGCCACACCGTCTCCTGGATGCGT
>CAVPGG010000224.1:0-80394 GCA_963703755.1 uncultured Pseudomonadota bacterium | reverse complement strand
GGGCTCTCGCCCAGATCGGCGAGCCGCGCCTTGTTCTTTGGATCGGCAAGAGCGGCGTTGATCTCCCGGTTGATCTTGTCGACGAGCGCGACGGGAGTGCCTCTTGGCGCGCCGACGCCGTACCACGTGCCGACATCGTAGCCTGCAACGGACTCGCCGACGGTCGGAAGATCCGGCTGTACCGCAGAGCGCATCGCGCCCGTCACGGCGAGCCCACGCAACTTGCCGGTCCTGATGTACTCGATCGAGGAGGCCAGCGAGGGGAACAGCACGTCCACCTGTCGGCCGAGCAAGGCCGCAAGCGCCGGTCCATTGCCGCGATAGGGCACGTGGACCATCTTGACGCCAGCCATCATGTTGAACAGTTCGCCGGCGAGATGGCCGATGCTTCCGGTTCCGGCGGAGGCCATGTTGGCCTTGCCCGGATTGGCCTTGGCGTAGGCGATGAACTCGGCGACGGTTTTGACCGGCGTGGATGGATTGACCACCATGACGAGGCTCGTCTGGACGACGCCGGCGACCGGCGTAACGTCGCGGATGAAATTGAAATTGAGCTTGGCGTGGAGCGATGGACTGATCGCGTTCGACACTCCGACCAGGAGCAGCGTATAGCCATCAGGCGCCGCATGGACGACGGCCTCGGTGGCGATGTTGGTGCCCGCACCCGGCCGGTTCTCGATGACGAATTGTTGGCGGGTCCGCTCCGAGAGCCATTGACCCAACAGGCGCGCCAGGATGTCGTTGCCTCCGCCGGGAGCAAAGCCGACGATCAAGTGCACCGGCCGCGTCGGATAACTCTGCGCCCGCGCGATCCGCAGGACGGCCGGAAGCGCGACCGCGCCCGCTGCCAGATGCAGAAAAGTTCTGCGGCGAAACGTCATGGCGTCCTCCCGGCGTCGTCGCGCCGTGCGCGGGCGGACGCTCAACAGGCAATCGATGAGCTTCGTCACCCCGGAGGCGCCGTATCGCCGATCCGGAGTGACGGCACGCGTTCGACTTTCTGAATTATTTCTCCAGCCGCAGTCCAGCCTCGATCCAATCCGCCTTGCCACCAGAGTAGACCGCGACATTGCGATAGCCCTGCGTTTGCAGACGGGCCGCTGCCTGGTGCGAGTTCTGGCAGGTCGCGCTCGCACAATATAGCACGATCGCCTGCTCCTTGTCGGCGACGATGGCGGGGACCCGGTCGATCTCCGCCGGTGGCAGCATCCGGGCCGTCGGAATATGCCCGTCGTCGTAATATTTCCTGTCGAGCGCCTCGAACACGATCGGCGGCGACCTGCTCAGAAGCGCCTCGCTGAGCGCGGGACGCGAAATCTCCTTCACGGACATGGCTTCCTTCCTCTTCGTCGCAACCGTGATGATTGCACTTGCAAATATATCGGTTGACTTGTATTTGCAAATGCAAATAATTGTGATCGGGCAAGACCGGAGGCATCGTGCAGCAGGAACGTGATCCGACCATTCGCGCCTGGAGCCATTTCCTCGGTGCCCATGCGCTGGCACTCCGGGCGATCGAGGATCGGCTGGCCGCCGCGGGCCAGCCGCCGTTGGCCTGGTACGATGCGCTGCTCGAGCTTGCACGGGCGGGCGGAAGGCTGCGCATTGGCGAGCTCGGCGAGCGCCTTGTGGTTGAGCCGCATAGCGCCACCCGGCTGATCGACCGGCTCGAGGCCGAGGGTTTGCTCAGGCGCGAGCCCGCAGCAAAGGACCGGCGTGGCGTCGTCGCGGTGCTCACGGATAAAGGCGCCGCGCTGCGCAAACAAATGTGGCCGCATTATCGCAACGCGATTCTGGCGGTCTTCGGCGCGGCAATTTCAACGCGCGAGGCCGCGACGCTGACCGCCACGCTGAAAAAGATCATTGCGCCGTTGCGGGAGCAGCATCCTGCCCGCTTGACCGCCCAATAGCCGATAGCGACATCACTCTGTTGGTCCGACCCGGAAGTGGCGGGCCTGTAACGGGCGGCTCCCGGCTCGCGGGCCGCACCATCGCGGCGCGCCTGCGCTCACCCGTTCACTTTTTGTTCTTGCACTCGGCCGTCAATGCCTTTAGCCTTGGTACCGGGGAGAAATGCAACCCCGGAGACCCCATGACGGCGCCACGCAACTCATCAGCAGCCGGCGTTCCCACCCCCTCGACCGCGCTTGCGCTCGCAAGGTCCGCGCCGCTCGCGTCCGGCGAGGCGGCCGCATGAGCAGCGAGCGGCTGCGGCAGGCGAACCGCGCCAATGCGGCGCGCAGCACCGGGCCGCGCAGCCATGCCGGCAGGGCGAAGGCTGCGCGCAACGCGCGGCGATACGGCCTGAGCCTGCCGGTCATGGCCGACGCCGCGCTTGCCCCCGAGGTTGCGGCGCTCGCGCGCGCCATCGCGGGCGAAGGGGCGGGCGAGGCGCGGCGCGCGGCCGCCGCCCGCATCGCCGAAGCGCAGATCGATCTCACCCGCATACGGCACGTGCGGCTCGCCGTGACCGAGCGGTTGCTGGCCGGCGCCGAGGTCACGGGCGAGCTCGTGCGGATCGACCGCTACGAGCAGCGCGCGCTCGCGCGCCGCAAGGCCGCGCTCAGGGATTTCGATGCGGCCGGATGGGAGGAGCTGAAACTAAAAGTAGCAAAGTGAATCGAGATACAACCGTTTTTGGATTTTGGCAGAACGAACCCGATTCTCCTGAAGTTTCAATGGCAGGGTAAAACGCTTGGACGACCGACATCGTCATGGCCGGGCATAGCCGTTCGAAGAACGGCGTCGCTTCCGCCTACGCGCTCGGCGCTTCGGCGGCCCGCGCATGGCGCATCATCTTCTTCGATCGCGCCGCCTACCCGATCGCCGACGCTGCCGTCTTGCGCTGCACCGCGCCCGCGACACGCACCCCGATTTGCTCTAATCTCCCGCGCAAAATCGCAGGGAAGCCCATGGATCAGCCCAATCCGAATTTCGCCGGCGACTACGACACGCTGCTCGAGCTGGTGAAGTCGCGCGCGAGCGTGCGCAAGCTCAAGCCCGATCCGATTCCCGACGACCATGTGACGCAGATCCTCGAGGTCGGGCGCTGGGCCATGTCGGGCGCCAACGGCCAGCCATGGGATTTCATCGTCGTCAAGGACGCCGAGACCAAGCAGAAGCTGTTTCGCGCCTACATCGAGGAGAACAACGACTTCATCTACTGGATGGAGCAGCAGCGCGAGCCCAAGCTGCGCCACCCGTCCTTCCAGATGACCCACGACGAGGCGCTGCAGCAGCACCGCACCGGCGTCGGCTGGTCGATCGCGCCGGTGCTGATCGTCATCCTGGGCGACGGGCGGCGTCAGTGGGCGACCGTGCAGGGCGCGCACACCTTCGGGCGCGACCAGTCGCACCTCACCGACGGGCTCGCCAACACCTCGATGATGATGCATCTCGCCGCCGCCGCGCTCGGGCTCGGCAGCCAGCACGTCACGATCCACATCCAGGAGCCGTTCAAGCGCATCCTCGGCGTGCCGGACCTCCTCACCTTCTCGCTCATCATGCCGATCGGCCTGCCGGCCGTGCCGCCGAAGGAAGGCGTGCGCCGGCCGCTCGCCGACATGGTGCATCAGGAAAAGTTCGACATGTCGAAATACATGAGCAACGAGCAGGTCATCCAGTATCTGTATTCGCTGCGCCAGAAGACCGTGCCGGTCTACAGCCACTCCTACGCGGGACGCCCGCCGGTCCCGGACACGGGCAAGGAGTGACGTGCTCATGAGCCACCGCATCCTGCGCTGCGCTCTCGCGGCGCTCGCATTCGTGCTCACCGCCACCACCACGCACGCCCTCGACCTCGTGCGCGTCGGCAAGGCGGTGCCGAACTCCTTCGCGTTCGGCGCGACCGACGTCGGGATCGCGGCGAGGATCTTCGAGCAGGAGGGGCTCGAGATCGTCGCCACCGGCTTTCGCGGCGACGCGCAGCTGCAGCAGGCGCTCGCCGCCGGCAGCGTCGACGTGGGGCTCGGCTCCGGACCCTCGCTCGGCTTTCGCATCAAGGGCGCGCCGGCGATCGGCGTCGCCGGAATGTACGGCGCGCCGAGCAACCTCGCGCTGCTGGTGCCGGTCAATTCGCCGATCAGGACCGTCGCGGACCTCAAGGGCAAGCGAATCGGCGTCACCACGGTCGGCTCTCTCACCGACTGGCTGGTGCGCGAGCTGTCGCGCCAGCAGGGCTGGGGCAGCGACGGCATCAAGATCGTGCCCCTCGGCGCCATCGACGCGCGGCTTGCCGCCATGGCGCGCGGCGAGCTCGACGGCTCGGTGCAGGAGGCCGCCAACGGCTACGAGCTCGAGGAAGCCGGCAGGACCCGCAATCTCATCCTGTTCGGCAGCATCGTGAAGGATTTCTACACCCACGTGATCTTCGCGAGCGACGACATGGTCGCCCGGCGCCCCGACCTGCTGCGGCGCTTCCTGCGCGGCTGGTTCAAGACGATCGCGTTCATGCGCGCGAACAAGGATTTCACCGTGGCGTCGGAGACCCGGACCCTCAACGTGCGGCCGAGCGTGGTCGCCAGGATCTACGACGCGCAGATGCCGAGCTTCTCGACCGACGGCGCGTGGGACCCGAAGGCGATCGAGGTGATCCGCCAGTCGCTCAAGGAGCTCGGCATCCTCCCCGAGCTGCCCGCCGCGCGCGACCTCTACACCGACAAGTTCGTGCCGGTGAAATTCTGAAGTGAGCATCGTCGGCATCGATATCGGCGGGACGTTCACGGATCTCGTCGGCTTCGCGGACGGCGTGATCGTCACGGCAAAAACCCTGACGGTGCCGGCCGATCCGACGCAGGGCGCCGCGACCGCGCTCACGCTCGCCGGCTGCGACATCGCCGCCATGGACGAGCTGCTGCACGGCTCGACCATTGCGATCAATACGGTGCTGGAGAAAAGCGGCGCCGCGACCGCGCTGATCACGACGGCGGGCTTCCGCGACATCTATGCGCTCGGCCGCGGCAACCGGCCGGATGCGTTCAACCTCGACTTCCATCGCCCCCGCCCGTTGGTGCCGCGCGATCTCACGTTCGAGGTCGCCGAACGCATGAATGCGGCCGGCGACGTGCTCAGCCCCCTCGATCCCGCCGCGGTCGCGGTGCTTGCCCGCGATCTCGCGGCGCGCGGCATCGAGGCCGTCGCGGTGTGCTTCCTGCACGCCTACGCCAATCCGGCGCATGAGATCGCGGCCGGCGAGGTGCTGCGGCGCGAGGCCCCTGCCCTGTTCGTGACGCTCAGCCACGAAATCCTGCGCGAGTTCCGCGAATACGAGCGCACCTCGACCACCGTGCTCAACGCGTATGTGGGCCCGCGCGTCGCGCGCTATCTCGGCCGCGTCGAAGCTTTCGCACGCGACCAGCGCTTTGCCGGCAAGATCGCGATCATGCGCTCGAACGGCGGCACCATGTCGATCGCGCAGGCGCGGCGCGAGCCGGTGGCGATGATGGAGTCGGGTCCGGTCGCCGGCATGATCGGCGCCGGGCATCTCGCGCGTCTCCTCGGCATCGCGCAGGCGATCGGCTTCGACATGGGCGGCACCACGGCGAAGTGCGCGCTGATCTCCGACGGGGTCGCGCCGATCGAGGAAGGCTACGTGATCGGCGACGAGTTCACCGGCCAGCCGATGCAGCTTCCCGTCGTCGACATCGTCGAGGTCGGTGCGGGCGGCGGGTCGATCGCCTGGCACGACGAAGGCGGCGGCCTGCATGTCGGGCCGAAGAGCGCCGGCGCCGACCCCGGGCCCGCGTGCTACGGCCGCGGCGGCACGCACGCGACCGTGACCGACGCCGACCTCGTGCTCGGCCGGCTCAACGGCGAGCGCTTCCTCGGCGGCGGCATGCGGCTCGACCGCGCGGCGGCCGACGGTGCGCTGCGCGGCGTCGGCGCGCGGCTCGGGCTCGCCACCCGCGCGGCCGCGCTCGGGGTCGCGACCATCGTCGACAACGCCATGTCGCTCGCCGTGCGCGCCGTCTCGGTCAATCGCGGCATCGATCCGCGCGATGCCGTGATGATCGCGTTCGGCGGCGCCGGGCCGCTGCACGCCGTCGCGATTGCGCGCGAGATCGCGATCCCGCAAGTGGTCATCCCGCGGCTGCCGGGAAATTTCTCCGCGCTCGGCATGCTGATGGCCGAGTGGCGGCAGGATTTCGTGCGCACGCTGATCGGCGAGCTCGGCCGCGTCGACGCCGGCAAGGCCGCGCAGGCCTTTGCCGAGCTGCACGCCGCGGGCGCGGCGGCGCTCGCGCGCGACCGCCTCGACGGCGGGCGTTTCGCCTTCGCGGCCGATCTGCGCTACCGCGGCCAGGAGCACACGATTCCCGTTGCGGTCGCGCGCGCCGAGGATCTTTGCGCCGATACGGCCGCGACCGTCGCGCGCTTCCATGCCCAGCACGACCGCCGCTACGGTCACGCCGCGCCTGATCAGTCGATCGAGATCGTCAACCTGCGACTGGTCGTCGCGGTGCCGCGCCTGGAGGATGCGATCCTGCGCTGGCTGGCGCAGCCGTGGCAACCGGAGGCGCCGACGCCCGAGCAGCGCCGGCCGGTCGTGTTCGACGACCCCGAGCGGCCCGCAGATGCCCGCATCCTGTGGCGGCCGGCGCTCGCCGCCGGCACCGAGATCATCGGGCCGGCCGTGATCGAGGAGCCCAATTCCACGACCCTGCTTGCGCCCCACGATCGCGCTATCATCGACGCGCAGGGCAACATCGTGATCACGCTCGCCGAAGCGGAGACGGCATGACCATCAACCCGATCACCGTCGAGGTCGTGCGCAACGGCGTCAACGCGTATGCGGACGAGATGGCGACCGCGCTGTGCAAGTCCGCCTACAACATGATGATCTACGAGGTGCGCGATTTCTGCTGCGGCCTGATCGACCGCGAGGCGCGCATGATTTCGCAGAACAAGGGCGGGCTGCCGATCTTCCTCGCCGACCTCGGCATCGCGGTGAAGGACGGCATCGACCGCTACGGTCTCGACGGCTTTGCGCCCGGCGACGTGATCATCATAAATCACGGTCAGGTGTGCGGCCAGCATCTCAACAACGTCGTGATCTACGCGCCATGCTTCCACTCCGGCGAGGTCGTCGCATTCGCGGCGAGCCGCGCCCACTGGGTCGACATCGGCGGCATGCGGGTCGGCTTCGGCTCGGTGGAGACGACCGAGATCTACCAGGAGGGCCTGCAGTTCCGCTCGCTCAAGATCTACGAGGCCGGCAAGCGCAACGAGACGCTGTGGCAGATCATCCACGACAATGTGCGCTTCCCCGAGGCCGCGCTCGGCGACCTGCGCGCGCAGATCGCCTCGTGCCAGCTCGGCATCCGCCGCTACGGCGAGCTGGTGAAGCGCTACGGCCCGGCGACGGTCGAAGCGTGCATTCACGCGATCTGGGACCAGACCGAGCGCGCCGCGCGCGCCGTCGTCGAAAAGGTGCCGGACGGCGTCTACGAGGCGGAGAGCTTCCTGGACAACGACGGGCGCAGCCTCGACAAGCCGCTGCGCATCAAAGTCGGGGTCGTGATCGACGGATCGCGCATGATCGTCGACTTCTCGCAGATCAACGAACAGGTGCCGGGGCCGACCAATTCGGGCTTCTCCGGCGGCCTCGCGGCGGCGCGCATCGCCTACAAGTGCCTGACCCAGCCGCACGCGCCCGTCAACGAAGGCTGCTTCCGGCCGCTCGAGATCATCCTGCCGGAAGGCAAGATGCTCAACGCCAGGCCGCCGGCCGCGCTCGGCCTGTGGAGCATCCCGCTGCCGACCGTGATCGACACCATTCTCAAGGCGCTCGCGCCCGCGCTGCCCGACCGCATCCCCGCCGCGCACAAGGGCGACATGGGCGGCTGCTCGATCGGCGGCTTCCGCGCCGACGGCCGCCGCTTCCTGCTGATGAATATTTTCGGCGGCGGCTGGGGCGGCCGGCCGCGCGAGGACGGCGAGAGCGCCGCGGTCTCGATCTGCCAGGGCGACGTGCGCAGCGCGCCGGTCGAGCTGCAGGAAATTCAATATCCGTTCCTGATCGAGCGCTTTGCACTGCGCGCCGACTCGGGCGGCGCCGGCCTGCACCGTGGCGGCCTCGGCGTCGAGCTCACGTATCGGGCCTTGCAGAAGGCCGTCACCAACGTGAACTGCGAGCGCACCAAGGATCCGCCCTGGGGCCTCAAGGGCGGCAAGCCCGGCGCCGTCAACGAGGCGGTACTGATCCGCCGCGACGGCAGCGAGCAGAAACTGCTGAAGGCGACCGGCGTGCCGATGGAGCCGGGCGACCGCCTCACCTTCCGCACCGCCGGCGGCGGCGGCTGGGGCGACGCGCGCGCGCGTGACCCGGCGGCCATCGCGGACGACGTGGCCAAGGGCTACGTGTCGCCCGCGGCGGCACGCCGCGACTACGGAGCCGAGCCGCCGTGCTGAGCCACGACCGACGTTGCCGCCTCGTTGCCGCCATGGCGGAAGCCGGCATCGACGAGATGGTGCTCTACGGCAACGCGTGGCAGGGCGACTATCTGCGCTACGCGTCCGACTTCGGCATTCTCGAGGGGCACGGCATCGCGGTGGTCGCGGCCGACGGCTCGGTCGAGCTCTTTCTCGATAGCGCCGTCGAGGTCGAGCGCGCCGCGGCGGAGGTTTCCGGATTGAAGGTCACCTTCGCGAGCGACATCGCGCGCGCAGTCGGCGCGCGGCTCGACCGCGTCGCCAACCATCGCCTCGCCGCGGCGCCGCGCCGCTTCCTGCCGCGCTGGCTCGCCGACGCGGAGCGCAGCTTTGCGATCGCCGACGGCACGGCGCTGGTCGACACGCTCCTCATGCACAAGCTGCCGGGCGAGCTCGACGCGATCCGGCGCGCCGCCAGGATCGCCGACGAGGCGTTCGTGGCATTTCGCAACGCCGTGCAGGTTGGCCGTCCGCAATACGAGCTGGTCGCGGACGTCGAGGCGCATCTGCGGCGCCGCGGCTGCCCGGACAATTTCATGATCATCGGCTCGGGCGGCAAGGACGTGCTCGGCATGACGCCGCCCTCCGACCGCCGCATCGCGGCGGGCGATCTGGTGACGACCGAGCTCACGCCGTGCGTGGCCGGCTACTACGTGCAGATCTGCCGCACCGTCGTGGTCGGCCGCGCCAGCGCGGCGCAGCGCCGCGCGTTCGGCGTCTTTCGCGAGGCGCTCGAGGCGGGCGTCGCGGCGGTGCGGCCCGGCGCCACCGCGGCCGACGTGGCGCGCGCCGAGAACGACGTGTTTCGCCGCTACGATCTGGGCGACTATGTCACCAGCAAGTGGACGCGGGTGCGCGGCCACGGCCTCGGCCTCTTTTGCGACTCCAAGCCGCACATCCTCGAGGACGTCGACACCCCGCTCGTGCCCGGCATGGCGCTGATCGTCCATCCCAACACCTATCACCCGGAGGTCGGCTACCTCGTGCTCGGCGAACTCGGTCATCGTCACCGAACGCGGCGCCGAGGTGCTGTGCGGCACCCCGCGCGAGCTGTTCGAGGTCGAGGGATGAGCAGAATCTCTTCGCCGTCATTGCGAGCGAAGCAAAGCAATCCCGCTTCACCTGCGCATGCGCGCGCGGCGGAGATTGCTTCGTCGCGCTTCGCGCTCCTCGCAATGACGCAAGTGGAATCACCCCCATGCGCCGCGGCCTGATTGCCCGCTCGCCCGCCGAGCTGCCCGACGCCGCGCTGGCGGCGCGGCTCGATGCGCTTGTCGTAACGGAGAAAAGCGGACATCGTTGGACGCGTGAGGTCTGTGCAACCGGTCGCGAGTGACCCAACTTCGACATCGGCCCACGTCGGCGCGCATTCGTAACTATCCGCTGTCGAGGATTGCCAGGCGCCTGATTACCGGGGACTTCCAACGCTGGGAATTGTTTGCTAGCATTGCAATGCACGGTTGCGGCGCGTGGCAGGCGCCCGAGGGGGAGATGATGAAAAGCATTACTATTTCGACCGCTGTCGCCATCGCGGCGGTTCTTTCAACGAGCAGCGTTCCGGCTTTTTCTCAGTCCGGCAAGTGCACCAGCGTTCAGGCGCGATGCGCAGTGGAGATCGGCGGCGAGTGCGACCCGAAGACGGGTCATTGGGCATACGGATGGTGGCGAGGCCGGCATATTGGTGGAACCATCGCGCTATTCGACGACTGCGTCGCGAAGGCACTGGCGAAGCGTAAGTAAACGCGCCGCACGCGACAGCCGCGACAAGATGAGAGAAGCATTGCGAGACCCGCGCGTGGTTGAGAAGGGCGTCGACATTGCTTATTCGGAAGGTACCGGATCCTTTCTTGTTCTTCCTGCAATCGCTGAGCAGCAAGGGCTTTTCCGAAAATACGGCGTCGACGTTCGATCTGTGGCCGTCGAGGGCGACGTCGACGCGCGGCTGGTGCCTGGCATGGCGCTGATCGTCCATCCCAGCACCTATCACCCGGAGGTCGGCTACCTGGTGCTCGGCGACTCGGGTCATCGTCACCGTGCATGGCGCCGAGGTGCTGTGCGCCACCCCGCGCGAGCTGTTCGAGGTCGAGGGATGAGCAGAATCTCTTCGCCGTCATTGCGAGCGAAGCGAAGCAATCCCGCTTCACTTGCGCATGCGCGCGCGGCGGAGATTGCTTCGTCGCGCTGGCGCGCTCCTCGCAATGACGCATCAGTGAGTATCCCATGCGCCGCGGCCTGATTGCCCGCTCGCCCGCCGAGCTGCCCGACGCCGCGCTGGCGGCGCGGCTCGCGCGCGTGCGCGTCGCGATGGCGCAGGCGCGGCTCGATGCGCTGATCGTCTACACCAACAACACGCGCGCCGCCGGCGTCTCCTGGCTTACGGGTTTCGTGCCCTACTGGTCGGAGGCGCTGCTGGTCGTGCCGCCACAAGGCGAGCCGGTGCTCGTCGTGGCGCTGACCTACCGGGTCAAGACCTGGATCGAGCGCACCAGCCGCGTCGCCGAGGTGATGCATACGCCGCGCATCGGGCTCGAAGCCGGCCGGTTGATCGCCGCGCGCAAAGCCGACGCCGCGGTCGGCGTGGTCGATTTCGACAATCTGTCGGCCGGGATCGTCGACGATCTCGCCCAGGGCGGCCCGCGCCTTGCGCTCGCCGACGCGACGGCGCTGTTTACCCGCGCCCGCGCCAAGGCCGATCCGGCCGAGATCGCGCTCGCCGCCAAGGCCGCCGCGATCGCGCACCGCGCGCTCGCGCAGGCGCGGCGCGACGGCGAGAGCCTGGCCGACATGCTCGCTGCCGTCGACGCGACGGCGCGCACGCTCGGCGCCGAGGAAATCTATCTCGCGGCGGCGCCGGACCTTTCGCGCGATACCCGCTTGCGCCGCATCGAGGGCGAGGCCTCGGTCGGCCGCACCTTCGCGCTGCGCGCGAGCGTCGCCTACAAGGGAAGCTGGGTGCGCGTCGTGCGCACCGTCGGCGCGGAAACATCCGCGGCCCGCAAGGCCGCCGACCATTTCGCGCAAGCCGTCGCGCTGCTGCCGAGCGAGGCGGGCCTCGCCCGCTTCGCGTCATGGCTGGTCGAAGGATGCCGCGCGACGCAGCCGCTCGACGCCGTGATGGGATCGGGCGTGGCGGCGGCGCCGCTGCCCGACCTCGTGTCGGTGCAGGCGCGCCTCGACATCGACGGCGTGCCGATGCTGATCGGCGCGCCGGCGCTCATCGGCGAGCGCGGCGAGGCCGCGGGTCTGCTCGTGTCCCCGCAGTTCGATTGACGCCATGCTGGCGGGCGAAACCTTCGCGTTGATCGTCGGCGGCGGCTAAACGAGAACCTCCTTGCGCCGGCCGCGGCGGTCAAGCTTGTCTTTTACCCGTCCGGCGCGTAGCTTCGGGTGACATCACCGAGCGGCGCGCATCGTCGGATCAAGCTTCGACTCGCGAGTTGTGGAGATCACTCGTGGACCTCGGCATTCGCGGGCGCAGGGCGCTCCTGACCGGGGCGAGCCGGGGTCTCGGCAAGGCGTGCGCGCTCGCGCTCGCGCGCGAGGGCGTCGACGTCACGATCGTGGCGCGAACCCGCGCTACGCTCGACCACGCCGTGGCGGAGATCATCGCGACGACCGCAGGCAAGGCGTACGGCGTCGCGGCCGACATCGCCACGCCGCAAGGCCGCGCCGCCGCGCTCGCCGCCTGTCCCGAACCTGACATCCTGCTCAACAACGCCGACGGCCGCCCGCCGGGCGACTTTCGCGAATGGACGCGCGACGACTGGATCACCGCGCTCGATGTCATGATGCTGGCGCCGATCGAGATGATGCGGCTCACCGTCGACGGCATGATGTCGCGAGGCTTCGGCCGCATCGCCAACATCGTCTCGCGCAGCGTGAAGATCGCACAGCCCGAGCTCGGCCTCTCGAACGGCGCCCGCTCCGGCCTCGTCGGCCTTGTCGCCGGCCTCGCCCGCCAGACCGTCGGGCGCAACGTCACCATCAACAACCTGCTGCCGGGCATCTTCGACAGCGACGCCCAACGCGAGCACGTGCGCGGCATCCTGGCCACGACCGGAAAATCGTTCGACGAGGTCTGGCGCGACCGCGCGGCCGCAAATCCTGCGAGGCGTTACGGCAATCCCGGCGAGCTCGGTGCGTATTTTGCTTTCCTCTGCTCCGCCCACGCGGGCTTCATCACCGGGCAGAATCTCCTGATCGATGGCGG
This sequence comes from uncultured Pseudomonadota bacterium, assembly GCA_963703755.1. Taxonomy (GTDB): domain Bacteria; phylum Pseudomonadota; class Alphaproteobacteria; order Rhizobiales; family Xanthobacteraceae; genus JAVDCA01. Next base: position 67,754 of record CAVPGG010000224.1, on the reverse strand, counting down.
AAGCTATCCGGGGACGTACTGACCGAGGAACGACAGGAGGACCCCCATGTGGCGCACGATGCGGCGCATGATGTGGCGCACGATCGGACTGGGCGTCGCCGCCGCCGTCGCCGTCACCGTCTTGGGCGTTGCGACGCCGATGGCGGCACAGAACTATCCGATCCGCCCTGTCATCATCGTCGTGCCCTATCCGGCCGGCGGCTCGGTCGATGGCGTCGCCCGCATTCTGGCGCAGAAGCTCGGCAAATCGCTCGGCGGCTCCTTCATCGTCGAGAACCGCGCCGGCGGTGCCGGCGGTACGGTCGGTGCGAACTTCGTCGCGAAGGCGACACCCGACGGCTATACCCTCCTGCTCACCGCGTCGATCCACGTCACGACGCCGTTCCTGTTCAAGAACGTCCCCTACGATGTGGTCAAGGACTTCACCCCGATCACGCTCGTCGCCGCTGGCCCGCTCATCGTCAGCACCGCACCGAACGTGCCGGCGAGCAATCTGAAGGAATTTTTCGATCTGGTGCGCAGGACGCCGGACAAGTTCACCTTTGCGACCTCGAGCTTCGGATCGGCCGGTCATCTCGCGATCGAGTTGCTCAAGCGCCAGGTGGGCGTCAATACGCTGGTGATCGCCTACAAGGGCGCCGGCCCGATGCTCAACGACATCATGGCCGGGCAGATCCAGCTGATCGCCGACCCGATGCTGTCGTCCCTGCCGCTGGCGCAGGCCGGGAAGATCAAGGCGCTGGCGATTACCAGCCTCAAGCGGGCTGCGGCCGCGCCCGACATTCCGACGGTCGAGGAATCGGGACTGAACAAGCTCGAGTTCGTGTCATGGTACGGGCTGTGGGGCCCGAAGGACATGCCGGCCGATCTCGTGGCGCAGATCCAATCGCACGTCGTCAAGGTGCTGGCACGGCCCGAGGTGAGGCAAAGGCTGGGCGTGCTCGGTTTCGAGTTCGATCGGCACCACGTCGGCGGAGTTCGCCAGGTTCATCGACAGGGAGATGGCGACCTATTCGAAGATCATCAAGGACGCGAACATCAAGGCGGAATGAACGGCATCAGCTCGCGACATCCCCGGCGTTCTTGCGCGCGACGGCAATCTCTCCGCGCGCCGCCCGTGCCATCAATCCGCTGTCGTCTTGTGAATTGCCTGCGTTCGCGCAGGTCATCACGGCCGGGACATGGTGACATCGATCATCGACACTGACACTTTCGTGCTCATCGGCGGCGGCGGGCCGGTCGGATTGTCGGCCGCGATCGAGCTCAATGCGCGCGGCGTGCCCTACGTGCTGGTGAGCGAGAACCTGGAGACCGCCAAGCACCCCAAGTGCAACAACACCAATGCGCGCTCGATGGAGCATTTCCGCCGCCTCGGCATCGCGGGCGAGTTGCGTTCGGAGGGCCTGCCGCCCGGGCTCGCGCGCGCGAGCGCCTATGTGACGCGCTTCTGCGGCCACGAGTACGGCCGCCTGCCGCGGCCCTATTCGGACTGGCCGACGCCGGAGCTGCCCAACACGGTGTCGCAGATCGTGCTCGAGCGCGCCCTCAAGCGCTGCGCCGAGCGGGCGCACGGCGCGCAAATTCATTTCGGCTGGCGCCTGCAATCGTTCGCACAGGACCGCGACGGCGTCACGGCGCAGGTCGAGAGCGTAACCACCGGCGAGCAACAGACGATCCGCGCCCGCTATCTGCTCGGCATCGACGGCGCGAGCAGCATGGTGCGCAAGGCGCTCGGCTTCGGCATGGTGGGCGAGGACGGCACCACCCAGCGCGCCTTCATGGGTGGCACGATGATCTCGAGCTTCATCCGCGCCCCCACCCTGATGGCGATGAGCGGGCGCGCGCCAACGCACATGACCTGGATCATCAACCGCGACATGCGCGCGATGATGTATTCGCAGGACGGGCGCGAGACCTGGGTGGTGCACTACCAGGTGCCGCAGGGTGTCGACTGGCGCGGCGTCGATGCGCGCGCGACGATTGCCGCAATGCTCGGCGCCGACGTGCCGTTCGAGATCCTCTCGGGCGGTCCGTGGACCGGCGGGCTCGCGCTCATCGCCGAGCACTACCAGCACGGCCGCGTATTCCTGGCGGGCGACGCCGCGCATCTGTTCACGCCGCTCGGCGGTCTCGGCATGAACACCGGCATCGGGGACGTGATGAACTTGTGCTGGAAGATCGCCGCCGAGCACCAGGGGTGGGCCGGCCCGCGCCTCGTCGACACGTATGAGGGCGAGCGGCGGCCGTTCGGCGTGCGCAACGCGCAGCTTGGCGTCGCATGCACCAGGGTGATGGATCGCTGGGTGCCGCCGGCGGATTGCGAAGCGGACGGCGCCGCCGCGCAGGCGGCGCGCGAGGCCTTCGGCGCGCGCATCATGGCGGACGACCGGCCGCAGTATCTCACGGTCGGCCTGCAGCTCGGCGAGCGCTACGAGGGCTCGCCGATCGTGTGGCCGGCAGGCGACGCCCGCGCCGCCCGATCACTGGGACCGCTACGAGCCGGTCGTGCGCGCAGGCGCGCGGGCGCCGCATTACTGGCTTTCGCCACGGCAAGGCGCTGTTCGACGAGTTCGGGACGGGATTCACGTTGCTCGATTTCGGCGCCGAGGCGGACGCATGCCGAAGCATTCGCCAAGGCCGCGGCCACGCGCGGCGTACCGCTGAAGGTCGTCCGGCTCACACCGCCCGAGGGCGATCTCTACCATGACAAGCTCGTACTGGTGCGGCCCGACCAGCACATCGCCTGGCACGGCGATGCGGCCGATGATGCGATGGCCGTGATCGATCGCGTGCACGGCGCGTAGATGGATGTGAGGTAAGCACGGCGCCTGCGCTCCCTCTCCCCGCGTGCGGGGAAAGGGAGCGCGAGCGCTTTGCCCACCCTACTTCTGCTCACCCAATATCGTCGCCGACATGGCGCGTGGGTCGCGGTTGCGCCATGCGCCAACGTCGACGGCGTGGAGGAATTCCTCGATGTGGCGGTTGAACGCCGCGGGGTCTTCCAGGTTGATGGCGTGGCCGGCGTTCGGCATCACGACCAGGCCCGCCGTCGCGATGTGGTGCTTCATCAGGATGCCGGGCTCGAGGCAGGGAAAGTCCTCGTCGCCGGTCATGATCAGCGTCGGTGACGTGATGGTCTTGAGCTTGTCGACGAGGTCGTAGAGCGAGGGCCGGCGGCTCTGCACGCCGCGCTGGGTGAGCGCCGAACCTTGTGACGAGTGCTGCTTGAGCTGGTCGAAGAACTCCTGCCAGCCGCGCGGGTCCTTGTTCTGCAGCTGCACGCGCGAAGGGCCGACTGCGTAGGTCTCGGCGACCTTCGTCATGCCGAGATCCTCGATGCGCTTGGTGGTCGCGGCAGCCTCCTCGCGGAACTGCTTCTGCTTGTCGGGCTCCGCGCCGTAGCCGCAGCCGGCAATCACGAGCGAACGAGCACGCGACTGATACGTGAAGCCGAAATGCACGGTCGCGAAGCCGCCCATCGACAGGCCTATGATGTGCGCCTTGTCGATCTTGAGTGCGTCGAGCACGGCGCGGATGTCGTCGCGGGCGCGATCCTGCGAGTACTTCTCGACCGCATCCGGCACGTCGGAGGGCGGATAGCCGCGTGCATTGTAGGCGATGCAGCGGTAGCGGCGGCCGAAGTAGCGCAGCTGCGGCTCCCACGCGCGCACGTCGCCGGCGAACTCGTGCACGAACACGATCGGGATGCCGGAGCCGACCTCCTCGTAATAGAGCTTCACTCCGTCGTCGGTGGTCAGATGCGGCATGCGGTGTCTCCCTTCGAACCGATGATCTCACGTGGCCTTTCACTCGGCCATTCACTTGGCCTTGATGCCGGCCTTGGCGCGATTGAAGCATGCCGGCCCTGCGCGGCAAAGCGCCTCCGGCGCACGGCGCGCCTGTTGCGGTCGGCGCATGACCGCGGCACAAAGGGCTGCCATAATCCGCGCCAAGGCGAACCGTTCCCAGGGAGGACCGAGATGGCATCAATCGCGCAAGCTCGCATTTTCGTGCGGCGAACATCGGCGGTTCTCGGGCTGGCGGCGCTTGCTGCGCTGGCCGTGACATCGGCGGCACGCGCCGAGTGGCCGGAGCGCCCGATCACCTTGATCGCCTGCTTCCCGCCCGGCGGCGGCACCGACATCGCGGCGCGGCTTATCGCCAACCCGCTCGGCGAGGCGCTCAAGGTGCCGGTGGTCGTCGAGAACCGCGGCGGGGCCGGCGGCAATATCGGCATCGCGACCGCCAAGCGCGCCAAGCCCGACGGCTACACGTTCCTGGTCTGCTCCAGCGCCTTCGTGGTCAATCCGAGCCTCTACGCCAATCCGCCGTACAATCCGATCAAGGATTTCGCGCCCGTGATGGTCCTCGGCGCTTCGCCCAACGCGCTGGTGACGCCGGCGCAGTCCGAGTTCAAGACGCTGGCCGAGCTCATGGCCAAGGCGAAAGCCAATCCGGGCAAGCTCAACTGGACGAGCCCGGGCGCCGGCACGACGCCGTATCTCGCGGGCGAGCTGCTGCAGCAGCGCGCCGGCATCAAGATGGTGCACATCCCCTACCAGGGCGCGGGCCCGGCGCTCACGGCGGCGCTCGGCGGACAGGTCGACATGTACACGGCCGCGCTCGGCTCGCTGCAGCCGATGATCGAGGCCGGCAAGCTGCGCGCCCTTGCCGGTGACGTCGCCGAAGCGCTGGCCCGACCTGCCAAACCTGCCGACGCTCGAGGAGCAGGGCATCGCCAATGCGACGAGCGACACCTTCCAGGCGATCTTCGCGCCGGCCGGCACGCCGCAGCCGATCATCGACCGCATGGTCAAGGAGCTCACCGCCATCCTGGCGCGGCCCGAGCTGCGCGACCGCTACGCCAAGTCGGGATTGCCAGTGACGGCGGAGCCGCCCGACGTGTTCAAGGCGCGCATCGCCCGCGAGATCCCGCTGTACAAGGAGATCGTCGACAAGGCAGGGCTCAAGATCCAATAGAGCATGATCCCGAAAGGTGGATACCGGCTTTCGGAGAAGATCATGCTCAATCAATAAGCCGGGTCGCGTCGCAGGTCAGTTGAAGGACATCGCATGTCGCAGCCGCTTGCCGGCCTCCGGGTCATCGAGCTCGCCAACTTCATCGCCGGCCCGCTCGCCGGCACGCTGCTCGCCGACATGGGCGCCGACGTGATCAAGATCGAGCCGCCGAAGGGCGACATGGGCCGCGCCATGCCGCCGCGGGCGCGCGGCGAGAGCGTGAGCTTCGCGGCGCTCAACCGCAACAAGCGCAGCCTCGTGCTCGACCTCAAGCAGCCGGCCGCGCGCGAGATCCTGCTCAAGCTCGCCGCGAAGTCCGACGTGCTTCTCGAAGCCTACCGGCCGGGCGCGCTGGAGAAGATGGGCCTCGGCGCGGCCGACGTGAAGAAGATCAACCCGAAGATTATCTACACGTCGGTCTCGGGCTTCGGGCAGACCGGGCCCTATCGCCGACGCGCCGGCGTCAACCTGATCATCGAGGCCTTCGCGGGGCCGCTCTCGGTCACCGGCGAGCCCGGCAAGATGCCGATGCGGCCGGGCGTGCAGACCGCCGACGTGTTCGGTGCGCTGTTTGCGACCTACGCGACGCTGGCCGGCCTCGTCGGCGCGGCGCGGCAGGGCGAAGGCCGCATCGCCGACGTGTCGCTCGTCGAGGCCTCGATCGCGGCCGCCGCCTGGGAGGCGGCCGAATATCTCGCGACCGGTAGCGTACCGCAGCCGCTCGGCAACCGGCATCGGCTCAACGCGCCCTATCAGCTGTTCGAGACGCGCGACAAGCGCTACCTCGCGATCGGCACGCCGAACGACGGGCTCTTCGCCAAGCTGATGCAGGTGCTCGGGCTCGCGGCGCATGTCGCCAACCCGCGCTTTGCCACCTATGCGAGCCGCAAGGCCAACGAGGCGCCGCTGCTCGCGCTGGTCGAGCCCGCGGTGCGCACGCGCGAGTCCGCCGAGCTCGAGGCGGCGCTCACCGAGGCGGGCATTCCGTGCGCGCGGGTGAACAACTTCAAAGAGGTGTTCGACGACCCGCACATCGTCGCGCGCAACGTGGTCGGCGAGATCGAGCACCCGCGCCTCGGCCGGATGAAGGCGGTGCGCAACCCGGTGCTGCTCGACCACGGCGGCCCGGGCATCCACCGCTACTCGCCGCTGCTCGGCGAGCATTCGGAGGAGATATTGCGCGAGCTCGGCTATGCGCCGGACGCAATCGCGGAGCTCGTGGCCGCAGGTGTCACCCGCGTTGCGGCGAAGGATGCGCCGTCGGTCGCAGCCGAGTAACGGAAGGCCTGGTTGATGCCCCTCGCCCGCAGCTTCCTCTACGTGCCGGCCAATCGCGAGAAATTCCTCGACAAGGCGGTCAGCCTGCCGGCGGACGCGCTGCTGCTCGACCTCGAGGAACTCGGTGCCGCCGGCCGAGAAGGCGGTCGCGCGTGCCGCAGTCGCCGAGTTCGCACCGAAGGTCGCAAGCGGGCGCGTGTGGGTGCGGCCGAACGGCATCGAGAGCGACCATGGCCGCGCCGACCTCGACGCCATCATCGGCGTGCCCGGCCTCGTCGGACTGATCGCGCCCAAGGTCGACACGCGCGAGGAGGTGCTGCTGTGGGATCGGCTGATCGGCGAGCTGGAACGCGCGCGCGGCGTCGCGCCGGGCTCGATCAAGTTCGTGCCATCGGTCGAGAGCGCGCGCGGCGTGATCTTCGCCTACGCGATGGCGACGGCGGCGGCACGCGTCGTCTCGCTCTCGTTCGGCGGCGCGCGCGACGGCGACCTCAACACCGACCTCGGCTGCACCTGGTCGCTCGACGGCCCCGAGATGCTGCACGCGCGCCAGCACGTGCTGATCGCGGCGCGCGCCGCGCGGTTCGACACGCCGCTCGACGGCGTCTTCGCCGACATCGGCGACGCCGCCGGCTTCGAGCGCGACACGGATCTTTCGCGCCGCCTCGGCTATCGCGGTCGCAAGCTCATCCATCCGTCGCAGATCGAGCCGTGCAACCGGCTCTACCGCCCGAGCGCCGCCGAGCTCGACTACTACGCGCGCGTGCTGGAGGCATTCGACAAGGCGGTGGCGCAAGGCCACGCCAGCACCACGGTCGACGGCAAGATGATCGACGTCGCGATGGCGGCGGCGGCACGGCGGGTGATTGAGGCCGACAAGGCGTGGGGGAAGGCGTAGCCGCTCGCGGCCTCAAATTCTATCCGCCCTCATCCTGAGGAGCTTGTCGTCGCGTTTGCGACGACAAGCGTCTCGAAGGACGAGGGCGGCCGATGTGGCTCGACATCGACTCGCGGCCGATGGTTCGAGACGCCGCGCTGGCGCGCGGCTCCTCACCATGAGGGGGAGTTTGTTGCCGCCGCGGTTAAGATGACTTGGCTCGGCCGAACGGCGCACCCTCTTCCTGAAACAACTCAACCACCGCGCCCTCTCCCGCCTCATCCCGCAGCCCCACTGTCAGCCTCGGCCCATCCTTCGTCCGCACATTCGCGATGCGTCGCGGCTGCCAGTTCTTCTGACCAATCATGTGGCGGATGACGGCGATCTCCTCGACCACGCCCTCGTGCACACGCGCTTCGTCGAACTCCGCGCCATGGCAATGCGGACACAGCAGCCGCTGCGGGAACACCGGCGTGCCGCAGCCCTTGCATCGCCAGATGCCGACGCCCGCGCTCATTCGACCCGCTCCAGGATGGCGGCCGCGGCCGTGCCGCCGTAGCGATACATGGTCATGCCGTAACCGGTCGCGACCGCGAGCCGCGCATTGGCGACCTGCCGCGCGCCGGCGCGTCCCTGCAATTGCAGCACCGCCTCGGAGATGGCGTTGAGGCCGCCGGCCGGGCCGCCGGGCTGGCCGGCCGACAGCATGCCGCCCCAGGTGTTGATCGGCCGCCGCTGCTCGCCGATGTCGCGGCGGCAGAACCGCGCGAGGTCGTGATCGGGAATCATGCCGAGGTCGTCGAGCTGGGCCAGCACCATGGCGGGATAGTCGTCGTAGATGCTGGCGACATCGATGTCGCGCGGCGCGGCGCCGGCCTCTTGCCACAAGTCGGACGCAAAGGTGCTGATGCCGGTCCGCAGGCCGTCGCCCGCCTGGTTGTCGTAGTTGAAGCTCGCGCGATGCGCCCGCACTCCGACAGCGGCGCGCCCGCGCGGGACGCGATCGCGATGCGCGAGCACGATCGCCTGCGCGCCCGCGACCACCGGCACGCAGTCGTAGCGCGAGAGCGGATCGGCGATCATCGGTGCCGCGAGGTACTCGTCCATGGCGAGCGGCGTGCGGTAGACCGCGAAGGGGTTCTTCGCCGCCCAGGCGCGCTGCGCGATCGCGATGTGGCCGTAGTCGGATTTCTCCAGGCCGTATTTCTTCATCTGGCGCAACGTCACCAGCGCATAGACGCCGTTCGGTCCGCCATGTCCGAGCGGCGCCAGATGATCGCGCGTCGCGATGTTGTAGTTCGCGGCGATCTTGCCGTAGCCCGCGAGCCCGGTGGCGTCGCCGCCGACCACCAGGATCACGTCGGCCGCGCCGCTCTCGATACCGCGCAGCGCGTGGCCGAGCATGTTCATGGCCGAGCTGCCGCCGTTGTTGTCCTGCAGCAGCCAGCGCAACGAGAGCCCGAGCTTCCACGCGAGATCGACTGCCGTGTCGGGTGCGAGCGAGAAGGAGGCGACCGCCATGCCGTGCACGTCGCGCGCGTCGACCTCGGCATCGCGCAGCGCCGCGACCACGGCGTCGCGGATGAACGTGTGCGTCGACTGCCCGGGCGCCGGGCGCCGCGTGTAGGCCGACTGGCCGACGCCGATGATGGCGGCTTCGTGCACGGCATTCACCTCTGGTCAGCCTCGACGTCACCAACTATGACGGGTCTTTATCAGGTCTATTGAGCAGGAATCCATGATCCGCGCAGCAATTCTCGGCCTCGGCCGCTGGGGCCGCTCGCTCGTCAATTCGGTGCAGGGCAAGAGCGCCGACATCCGGTTCGTCGCCGCCCATACGCGCACGCGCGCGACCGCGGAGGATTTTTGCCGCGAGAAGGACATGCCTTTCGTCGACGCCTACGAACAGATCCTCGCCGATCCGAGGATCGACGCCGTGGTGCTGGCGACGCCGCACAGCCGCCACGCCGAGCAGATCGCGCAGGCGGCGGCCGCCGGCAAGCACGTGTTCGTCGAGAAGCCGATGACCCTCGATCTCGCGAGCGCAAAGGCGAGCGCCGCGGCGGCCGCCAAGGCGGGCGTCGTGCTCGCGGTCGGCTTCAACCGGCGCTTCCATCCCGCGATCGTCGAGATCCGCAACCGCAAGGCCGCGGGTCGGCTCGGCGCGGTCGTCGCGATGGTCGGCCAGCATACGACCAGCACGCAGTCGTTCATCGCGGCGGACAACTGGCGCTCCGACCCTGAAGAAGCGCCGGCCGGCGCCATGACGGCGGTCGGCGTGCACCTGCTGGACCACATGATCGAATTCGGCGGCAAAGTGCGCGAGGTGCACTGCATCACCGGCGTGCACGGCGCCGGCCCGGCGGACGACACGACCACGATCCTGTTCGCATTCGAGAACGGCGCGACCGCGACGATCTTCTGCTCGGTCGCGACCGCGACCGATTTCAGCTTCACGGTCTACGGCTCGAAAGGACTCGCCGAGATCTCCGGCGCCGCGCTGCAGAGCTTCCGCTTCGTGCCGACCTCGCAACGGGCGCCGACCGGGCCGGTGACCGCGCCGCCCGGCGAGCATCTCGACTTTGCGGGCTTCGACATGCTCGAGGCCGAGATGACCGCCTTCGCGCGCGCGATCCTCGACCGGACGCCCTATCCGGTCCCGCTCGCCGACGTGCTGCATGGCATGGCGGTGTTCGACGCCGCCGTGGCGTCGGCCGCCACGAAGCAGCCGGTGCGCGTCGCCCAGGTGGCGTGCCGCGGTTAACTAAGCGTACAGTAATCGATTGCAAAAGTTCGCGCTGCCGGCGATTTTTTCCCCTCGCGGCGGCCGAAGGCGCAAGGCTTATTTCGTGAAATCGACGATCATCCGCACGGGACTGGAAACCCTTTATTTCAGCGGTGCGCATCTGCTGATGCGGCCGTTCTGCGCCGGCGTCGGCGCGATCCTGATGCTGCACCATGTGCGCCCGGCGCGCCCGGACGCGTTCCAGCCGAACCAGCTGCTCGAGGTCACGCCCGAATTCCTCACCCAGACGCTCGAATGGCTGCGCGGCCAGGCGATCGACATCGTCTCGCTCGACGACATGCACCGGCGACTGACCGAAGGCGATTTCGCCCGCCGCTTCGTCTGCATCACGCTCGACGACGGCTACCGTGACAACAAGACCTGGGCCTACCCGATCTTCGCCCGCTACGACGCGCCGTTCACCATCTTCGTGCCGGCAAGCTTCCCGGAGCGCGCCGGCAAGCTGTGGTGGGTTGCGCTCGAGCTCGCGATCGCACGCAACGACAAGGTCGTCGTGCGCCTCGACGAGGCCGAGGAGACCTTCGCGTGCGCGACGCCGCAGCTGAAGAACGACGCCTACAAGCGCATCTACTGGCGCCTGCGCGAGCTGCTCGACGAGGCCGAGATCCACGCCCGTATCGATGCCCTCGCGGCGCGCCACAGCGTCGACATGGCGCCGCTGTGCGACGAGCTATGCATGACCTGGGACGAGGTTCGCGCGCTCGCCGCCGACCCGCTCGCGACCATCGGGGCGCACACCGTCAATCACGTGATGCTCGCCAAGGCGAGCGAGGACGCGGCGCGGCGCGAGCTCAAGGTCGGGCGCGAGGCGGTCGAGGCGCAGCTCGGCCGGCCGGTGCTCCACCTCGCCTACCCGTATGGCGGACGCGACATCGTCGGGCCGCGCGAATTCCGCCTCGCCGCCGAGATCGGCTACAAGACCGCAGTGACGACGCGCCCGGGCGTGCTGTTTCCCGAGCATGGCGGACAGCTGATGGCGCTGCCGCGCATCTCGCTCAACGGGCAATTCCAGCAGAAGCGGCACCTCAAGGTGCTGATGTCGGGCGCCGCGACCGCGCTTGCCAACGGATTCCGCCGCGTCGACGCGGCGTGATCGGCCGGCTGGCAGCCCACCGCCGCTTGCGGTGCAGTACTACCGCACTATCCATCGCGTCATGCCGGACCATCGCGTCATGCCGGACCATCCTGGACCAGTCGGGCGCGGCGCGGCATAAGGTCCGCGGGGCGACTGCCGACGATTCGTGCCGGGCCGGTGTTCTCATTGATTGCCGGATCAAACTCTTCGGCCCTCGAGCGCGCTTACGGATCAGCTTTTGCCCCAGTCGACCGAAGTGGTCTTTCTCACCCGCGGGAATGATCTCGGGCGGATCGCTGCGCACCGGCTCGCGGCCGCATTCCCGGATCTCAAGATCATCGTCGAGCGCCCGGTAACGCGGATGACGCTGATCCGCGGGCGGATCAGGCGCTTGGGCGCACTCCTCGTCGCCGGCCAGGTGGCGTTCATCGCGTTCGCACGCCTGCTCGCCCTGGCGTCGGGCGGGCGCATCGCCACGATCCTGCGCGAGAACGAGCTGGACGCGCGCTGGCCGGACGGCTGCGAGCGCATCGAGGTGCCGTCAGTCAACTCGCCCGAATGCCTCGCGCAGTTCGCGCGACTCGACCCGCGCGTCATCCTGCTGCTCGGCACCCGCATCATCGATCGCACGACGCTTGCGGGCATCAAGGTGCCGATCGTCAACTATCATGCCGGCATCACGCCGAAATACCGCGGCATCCACGGCGGCTACTGGGCCAAGGCCGAGGGCGACCTCGCCAATTTCGGCGTGACCGTGCACCTGGTGGATCCCGGCATCGACACCGGCGCGGTGCTTTACCAGGCGCGCGTGACGCCGACGCGCGGGGACAACTACACGACCTTCCCGTACCTGCAGCTTGCCGCCGTGCTGCCGCTGATGGAGCAGGCCGCGCGCGACGCGCTTGCGGGCGCGCTCAAGCCGCAGACCGTCGACCTGCCGTCGCGGCTGTGGTCGCACCCGACGATTTGGAGCTATCTGGCGGCCGGGCTGCGCCACGGCGCGTGGTAGGTTTACGTCATTGCGAGCGCGTAGCGCGAAGCAATCCCGAACGGCATGCGTCTGCGGATCGAGATTGCTTCGGCGTGCTTCGCACGCCTCGCAATGACGCAAGACTTACGCTTCGCTGCGCACGCCGTTCGCCTTGGCCACGCTCGCCGGCTGCGCCGTCGGCGCGAGCGGATCGGTCTCCGCCTCCTCGGGCGGCCTGAAGATCGCAGTCAGGATTCGCGCGAGCCGGTTCCAGGCGCGCAGCGCGAATGCGAACAGCAGCGGCATGGACTGGCGGCAGACCGCGACCTTGCGCACCGCGACCGGGACATGCCAGGTGCTACGGCTGCCGGCCGGGAAGAAGGCCGTATCGTTCGGGCCGAGTCGATGCTCGTTGCCCTTCTCGTCGGTCACGAAGACCTCGCCCGAAACGATGTGCACCATCTCGTCGACCGAGTAGTACCAGTTGAACCGGCCGGCGGTGCACGACCAGGCCATCACCGATGATCCACGGTCGTGGCTGCGCGCCAACTGGCGCGACCGGGCCTCGGGCGTGCCGCTCAGGACCCAGTCCGGCGGGATCGGCGCCGGAGCGAGGTCCAGCTCGAGAGACGATGCGATGACGACAGGCTGCAGCATGTTGCCCCCAACACGAATAGGCCAAACATGCTAGGGGGACTGGGGAAATAATCAGTTAACCCGCGGCGGGTTGGCGCGCCGCCCGCACGCGAGAGGACCCGAACGGACTCCGCGCTACTTTTTCGCAGCCTTTTGTTGCGCGACCAGGGCCTGCATGTAGCGCACGACCTGGCCGGGCGTGACGCGGGCGCGCGCCGCAATTTGGGCCGCGACGGTCTCGAGCGGCTCGTTCGTGTTGAGGCGCCGGATGAGATCGCCGGCGAGCGGATTGATCCGGTTGATCGCGTCGTCGGTCAGCACCGGCGCGACGGCGCCGGCCGGGACCGGCGGCAGCGACCAGGCGCGAAAATAGTTGAAGATGTCGATCAGGAGCACGACTGGCGTCGCGAAGACCGAGATGATGCCCCACCAGCCGAGCACCAACGTGATGAAGAAATATTCTCTGAAGTACTTGTTGACGCAGTTGCGGCAGAAGAGCCCGCCGATGCGCTTGTGAAAGAACATCACGAGCGCGCCGATGTGCTGGACGAACAACACCTTCTGGGTCGGCGCCTCGACGCCACAGGACTGGCAGATCATGCGGTGATCCCCCTCACGCGATGCCCGTAGTCTAGCAAAGGCGAGCGCGGCCCGAAAAGCCGCTGTGAGATCGGCCGATCGAGCATATGCGTGGAGGCGGTGCCGGCCTCCGACGCCTAGCGTCGCAGCGCTACTCGACGTGCGTCTTGGTCAGCCCCGTCGGAGGGCCGTCGATCGCCGTCCAGCCGCCGTCGACCAGCAGCGCGGTACCCGTGATGTAGCTTGCCGCATCGGAAGCCAGGAACGCGACCGCGGCCGCGACCTCGCTCGGCTGAGACCAGCGGTTGAACACCGTGTGTGCGGCAAGCGCATTCCAGATCTCCGGACGCGCTTTCAGCGGGCCGACGAGCCCGGTCTCGACGATGCTCGGCACGATGGCGTTGACCCGCACGCCGTGCGGGCCGACCTCCGAGGCGAGGCCGCGCACCATCTGGATGATGCCGGCCTTGGTGGCGCCGTAGATCGCAAGCCCCGGCTCGAGCGTGGTCGCGCGCACCGAGGAGCTCGCGATCAGGCTGCCGCGCCGCTGCCGCACCATCATGCGGCCGAAGGCGCGCAGAAATAGGAAAGTGCCGCGCAGGTTGAGGTCGGCGACGCGGTCATATTCCGCGTCGGTGTAGTCGAGCATCAGCTTGCGCACATGGATCGCCGGCGTCGTCACCGCGATGTCGAGCGCCTTGTGGCTCGCGGCGATCTTCTCGGCGAGCGCATTGACGGCATCGCCGTCGCCTGCGTCGAGCACATGCGCCTCGCTGCGCACGCGCGGCGCGATGTCGGCCGCCGTGGCCTCGACGCCCGCCCTGTCGCGGTCGGCGCAAATCACCGTCGCGCCGAGCGCCGCGAACGCCTCGGCGGAGGCCTTGCCGATGCCGGAGGCCGCGCCGAGGACGAGCGCGGTCTTGCCGTCGAGGCGAAACAAGTTGCGCAGCGCCGCGAGGCGCTGAGCGGCCGTGGTGTCGGTCATCGCGTCGCGCTCAGCCCTTGCGACCCTCGTCGGCCATGGCACGGAACTTCTTCACGTTGTCCTCGCCCGCATAGGCAGCGATGCGCTTGTAGGCCGGGTCCATCATGGCACGGAACGGAGCGAGGTCGGGCCGCGTGACCGCGACGCCCGCCGCCGCGATCTTCTTGATCTGGTCGGCCTCGGCGTCGGCGATGAGCTTGCGCATCAGGTCGCCGGCCGCGGCGCTCTCCTCGCGGAAGATCTTCTGTTGCTCGGGGGTGAGCTTCTTCCACGCGGCCGCGCTCACGGTGTGGATCATGTTGTTGTAGATGTGGCGCGTGATCGCGAGATGCTTCTGCACCTCGTAGAACTTGCTGAAGTAGATCACGGCGATCGGGTTCTCCTCGCCGTCGACCACCTTCTGCGACAGCGCGAGGTAGAGCTCCGGGAAGGCAATCGCCTGCACGACCGCGCCGATCGCCTCGAGCGAGGCCTGGATCTGCAATTCGGGCGGCGTGCGCAGCTTGAGGCCCTTCACGTCGGCGGGCGAGTTGATCGGCCGCACGTTGTTGGTCACGTTGCGGAAGCCGTAATCCCAGTTGCGCAGCAGGATGAAGCCCTGCGCCTCGGCGAGCGGCGCGAGCCACGCCATGGCGGGCCCGTCGAGGGTGCGGAAGGCGTGCTGCGGGCTGTCCCAGATGAACGGCAGCATCACGGCCGCGAACGCGATCGCGTACTTGTCGAGCTGGCCCTGCGTCGGCAGGCCCATATCGATGGTGCCGAGCTTGATCTGCTGGGCCTGCTCGGGCGGGCCGCCGAGCACGTTGTTGGGGAAGATGTTGATCTTGATGTCGCCGCCGGTGCGCGCGTCGACCTTGCTGGCGAACTGCTTGGCAGCAATGTGCGCCGGATGGTCCTCGGCGGCGAAATGCGCGAACCGCATCGTCACCTTGGCGGCGCGGGCCGAGACGTAGGGCCCGGCAATCGTCAAAGCGGCGCCGCCGAGGCCGGACTTGAGAAGCGTTCTGCGATCCACGGTGTTCTCTCCCTCTCGTTTGTTATACGCGGAAGCCGAAATATCTCGGCAGCGCGAGCGAAAACCACGGCACGAAGGCTACGAACAGCAGCCCGACTAAGATCATAATGAGGTAGGGCAACGCGGCGCGTGAGGCGCGCTCGATGTCGCAACGCATGATAGCACAGCACACATAGAAGCCCACGCCGGCGAGCGGCATGAAGCCGCCGATGCCCATCGCGATGATGAGCACCAACGAGTAGTGCAGCTCGCTGATGCCGAGCTTGCCGGCGATCGGGATCAGCAGCGGCGCAACTACGTTGAGCGACGGCAGGCCTTCGAGCAGCACGCCGACCACGATGAGGAGCAGGATCGAGCCGAGCATGAAGATCACGGTGCTGTTGCCGACGCCGCCGAGGAGCTCGACGAGGCGCTGCGGCAGATACGCGACCGTCAGCGTCCACGAGAAGGCGGACGCCGCCGCGAAGATGAACAGTAGCACGCCGGTGAGCGCCGCCGTGTCGGTGATGACCTGCATCAGGGTCGCGACGCTCATCTCGCGATAGACCAGCATGGCGAGCGCGACGCCGTAGATCACCGCAAAGGACGCAACCTCGGTCGGAGTGGCGACGCCGAACAGGATGCCGCCGATCAGGATGACAGGCATCAGCAGCGGCAGCACGGCACGCAGGCCGGCTTCGCCGACGGTGCGCCAGGGCGCGCGCGGCACCCGCGGCGTGCCGGCGAGGCGGGCGCGCACATAGATCAGCGCCATCAGGCAGAGCGCCATCACGGCGGCCGGGATGAGGCCGCCGATGAACATGCCGGCAAGCGAGACGCTGGAGATCGAGCCGAGGATCAGCATCGCGATGCTCGGCGGCACGGTCTCGCCCATGATCGCCGACGCCGCGAGCACGGCGGCGCCCTCGGCCGCGCCGTGCCGCTCGCGCAGCTGGTCGCGCATGATGGTGCCGACGGCCGCGACGTCGGCGGGCTTCGAGCCGGATAAGCCTGAGACGACATACATGCTGGCGACCGTGACCTGCAGCAGGCCGCCGCGCCAATGGCCGACCAGCGAGTGGATGAAATGCACCAGCCGCGCGCTGATGCCGCCGCGCTCCATGATCAGGCCGGCGAGGATGAAGAACGGGATGGCGAGCAGGATGAAGTTGCCGGTGCCGTTGACCATGGTCTGCGGCAGCACCACGAAGGCGGCGTCGGTCGCCCACAAATAGGCCGCCGTCGCGAGCATCAGCACGAAGCCGACCGGCACGCCGGCGAAGATCGCGACGAAGAACAGCACCAGCGCCACGGTGATCGGCCCATTGTCGCCGAGCCACGGAAGCCAGGCATCACGGGTAAACGCCGCGGCCGTGAGCACTGCAACGAAGACGACGCCCACCGCGCAGGCGAGCCGCAGGTGACGGCGCACGAGGTTATCGAGCGCGGGCAGCGCGAACAGCGCCATGCCGAGCGGCAGCGGCAGCGCGATCAGCGCGGCGGGGAGCTGCAGGATCGGCGTGCGCTCGCCCCAGCTCGAGGCGATGAACTCCGCCGACGCGATGCCGGTGAGGCCGACCACGAACAGCACGACGATGTCGGCGAGCGCGACGCAAGCGCGCTCGGCGCGCGGCGGCGCGATGTCGAGCAGGATGCGGACGAAGGCGTGCTCGCGCCGCCGGTACGCGACCGCGCCGCCGACGAAGGCGAGCACCGACAGCGCCAGGCGGGCGACCTCGTCGCTCCACAGGAACGAGGTGTGGAAGAACACCCGGGCGACCACGTTGGCGAGCACGAGCGCGAGCTCGCCGACCAGCGCGATGACGACGAGGCCTTCGGCGAATCCGTCGACCATGCGCATGGCGGCCGACGGCGCGCCGTGCACGCTCTCACCGGCCGGCGCGTCGACGATGCCCACCGCCCCGTCCGCCATCGTGCATTTCCTCCGCCGGCGTCCGATCGACGCCGGCCGTCGCAACTTGTCATATTGTCTGACAAGTTGCGGGCGGATTGCAATCCCGGCCGCGCTTGCGTTCTTGCCGCAGGCCACGCACCGTTCGGCTCACGATTGAGGGTTGAGCCCGCGTGGGGCGTCCGGCGGTCCTTCAGCTCTCAGTTGATGCCGTATTTTTCAAACAAATCGGGCGCGAACCGCAGGCCGAGCCCCGGCGCATCCGGCACCGTCATTTCACCTTGCTGTGGGAACTGCGGGTCATCGAACAGCCGCCGGGTCCACGGCATGTATTCGACCACGAGGCCGTTCGGCGCCGCCGCGATGGTGTGGACCTGGATCTCGGGCAGCAGATGGCTGACCACGGGCCGGTTGAACCCTTCCGCCATGGCAGCGATCTTCATCCAGCCCGTGATGCCGCCGGCGCGCAGCACGTCGATCATCACGATATCGACGGAACGCTGGGCGATCGACTTGGCGTGCGGCTCGACGCCGTAGAGATATTCGCCGGCACACACCGGCATGGCGAGCGCGGAAGCGATCTCGGCGAGGCCCTGGTGATCGGTCGCGGATGTCGGGTCCTCGAGCCAGGCGAGGCCCACATCCTCGACGCGGCTCGCGATCGAGATCGCCTCGGCGACGCTCCAACGCTGGTTGATGTCGACCATGAGCGCGACGTCCGGCCCGATCGCGTTGCGCACCACGCGGATGCGCTCGATCTCCTGCGCCGGCGTCAGGCCGTCGACCGCCATCTGGGTCTTCATCTGCCGATAGCCCTTCTCAACCAGCGCGGCGGCGGCGCGCTCGACGTCCTTGAGCGGGCTCGTGCGCATCAGCGCTCCGCTCGCATAGGCGGGCACGCGGCCGCGCAAGCCGCCGAGCAGGCGCGCGACCGGGACGCCGAACGCCTTGCCGCGGATGTCCCACAGCGCGATGTCGATCGCGGCCAGCGCCAGCATCGCGATGCCCTGCGGCCCGCTCGGCGCCGCGGCGGCGCGCAGCTTGGCGGCGATCGCCTCGTGGCGCAGCGGATCGTCGCCCTTGATCAGCTCGGCGAAGTCGTCGACCGCGGCCTTGAGCGCGCGCATGATCTTGCCACCGAAGCCAGTCACGCCGATGCCCTCGATGCCGGCGTCGGTGAAGACCTGCACGGTGACATATTCGCGCATCATCGAGCCGGCGACCGGCGCGCCGACCAGCGGCTCCTCGTGCGGAAGGCGGACGACGTTGGTTTTGACTTGCTGGATTTTCATGGGAACCCTCATTCCACGCGAAGCTTGTTGAGCAGCACTTCATCCGGCTCGACGCCGAGCCCCGGCCCCTGCGGCAGCGCCAGATAGCCGTTGACCGGCTCGTACCAGTCGCCGAACGGGCTTTCGGTCAGATCGCAGTAGAGCCGCTCGACCAGCGGTGCGCGCGACAGCGCCGCCGTGACATGCGCGGTCGCGATCAGGCCGGGGCCGAAATAGGCCGAGTGCGGCACGACCGCAACGCTCGCCTGGTTGGCGAGCGTATAGATGTCGCGCATCACCGAGATGCCGCCGATCTTGACGACGCTCGGCTGCACCACGTCAACGAAGCGGCCGTCGATCAGCCGGGCGAAATCGGTCGGGGTGAGCACGTTCTCGCCGATCGCGACCGGAACGCCGAGCGCGCGCACTTGCGCCGCAGCTTGGAAATCCTCCGGCGGCCACACCGGCTCCTCGAGCCATTTGAGGCCGAGGTCGACGAGCGGCGCGGCGGCGGCGAGCGCCTCCTGCAGGATCCACGGCGCATTGACGTCGACCATCAGGCCGGCGCCGGTCTTCTGCCGCAGGATCTTTGCCGCCGCCGTGATCTCGTCGCGGCCGGTCTCATGCACCTTGAGGTCATGATAGCCACGGCCGAGCGCCTCCTCGCTGACCCGCGCCACGTAGTCGACGTTGCTGTACTTGAGCAGGCTCGCATAGGCGGGCAGCCTGTCGAGCGCACAGCCGCCGAGCAGCTTGTAGATCGGCAGGTTCGCGGCCTTGCCGAGAATGTCCCACAGCGCGATGTCGAGACCGGAGAGCGCATACATCACGGCGCCGGCGCGGCCGACGCCGTAGGTGTGGCGCATCAGCTTGTTCATCAGCGGCGCGATCGCGGTCGGATCGGCGCCGATGCAGGCCGGCGCGATCAGCGTCTCGACCAGCGATTTGACGGCGCGCCAGATGCGATGCGGCATGGCCTCGCCCCAGCCCTTGATGCCGGCGTCGGTCTCGACCTTGACCAGCAGCGTTTCGAAGGTAGTGCGCGGCTCGCCCGCGAATTTCAGCGGCGGGCCGCCCGGCTTGAGGCTCTGGCGGTAGACGACGGTGGAGACGCTGGTGATTTTCATGGGCAGGGACCCGGCAGGCGGACAATCACGTGATGTGATAATCTTCTGTTCCAGAATGACCTGCGTGGGCAAAATCGCAAGATGCGATTTTCGCCCACCCTACGAGCCGCATCTGTGATGAACGAGCGCGTTGTGCCCGACACTCCCGCCGCGACCGAGCGCAAGCCGGTCACCGACCTGCGCGCCTGGCTCGACCTCCTCGCCCGCAACGATCGCCTCGCGGTCGCGCGGCCGGGCGTGAAGCTGCGCTTCGAGCTCTCCGCTATCGCCAAGACGCTCGACGGAACCAAGGCGACGTTCTTCCCGCGACCGGACGGGCATCCGGTGCCGGTGATCTCCGGCCTCACCTCCGACCGCGGCTGGATGGCGGAGGCGATGGGCGTCGGCAACGACCGGCTGCTCGCGACCTACCAGGACGCCGCGCTCAACCCCCTGCCCTGGCGCGAGGTCGCGAGCGCGCCGGCGCAGGAGGTCGTGCACCGCGAGGTCGACCTGCCGCGGCTGCTGCCGATCCCGACCCACAACGAGCTCGAACTCCGGGCCCTACATCACGGCGGGCCTCCTGATCTCGCGCAACCCGAAGAGCGGCGCGCAGAACGTCACGATCCATCGCCTGCAGCTGAGCGGGCCGAACCGGCTCGGCGTGCTGCTGCTGCCGCGCCATACCTTGCGCTTCTTCCAGATGGCCGAGGAAGCGGGCGGCGATCTGCCGGTCGCGATCGTCATCGGCGTCGACCCGCTCACGCTGCTCTCCTCGCAGGCGATTGCGCCTCTCGATTTCGACGAGCTCACCATCGCGGGCGCGCTGCACGGCCGGCCGCTCGACGTGGTGAAGTGCCTCACCAGCGACATCCGCGTGCCCGCCAACGCCGAGATCGTGCTCGAAGGGCGCATCCTCGCGCGCGTGCGCGAGATGGAAGGCCCGTTCGGCGAATTCCCGCAGTACTACAGCGAGCCGGCCGACCAGCATGTGATCGAGATCGGCGCCGTCACGCACCGCCGCAACCCGATCTTCCACACCATCCTGGGCGGCGGCATCGAGCACCTGCTGCTCGGCGGCATCCCGCGCGAGGCGACCATCATGGCGCACCTCGGCGCAGCTTCCCGGGCGTGCTCGACGTACACCTCTCGCGCGGCGGCACCTGCCGCTATCACCTCAATGTCCGGCTCGACAAGCGCCACGAGGGCGAAGGCAAGAACGTGATCATGGGCGCGTTCGGTGCCCACTACGACATCAAGCACGTCGTGGTGGTCGACAAGGACGTCGACATCCACAACCAGGCCGAGGTCGAGTGGGCGATCGCGACGCGCTTCCAGGCCGACCGCGACCTCGTGGTGATTTCCAACGCGTTGGGCTCGCGGCTCGATCCGTCGGGCGACAATGGGGTGAGCGCCAAGATGGGCTTCGACGCGACCGTGCCGCTGTCGGTGCCGCCGCTGAAGTACAAGCGCATCAGGGTGCCGGGCGAAGACACGGTCGATCTCGGCAAGGTGATCGACGCAGGCGCCGATTGGCGTTCTGCGCTGAAATAACGCGTCATTGCGAGGAGCGCGAAGCGCGACGAAGCAATCTTTGCCCGAACTCATGCGCAAGTGAAGCGAGATTGCTTCGCTTCGCTCGCAATGACGCAGAGGCTCACAATTCCTTCTTGAACTTCGGCTTCCTCTTCTCGCTGAACGCCGCGATGCCCTCTTTGTAGTCCTCGGTCAGCCGCAGCTTCTCGTAGGCGTGGCCCTCGACCTCAAGGCCGACGCCGATGCCGGTCTCGTAGGATGTGGCGAGCACGCGCTTGATCGTCTTCAGCGCGAGCGGCGACTGTGCCGTCAGCTTGGCGACGGTGTCGTCGATCTCCTTGTCGAGCGCGGCCGCGTCTTCGACCACCCGCGTGAGCAGGCCCCACTGATAGGCTTCCGGCGCCGGAATGCGGCGGCCAAGCATCATCATGTCGGCGGCGCGCGTGAGCCCGGCGATGCGGGCGACGCGCTGGCTGCCGCCGCTACCGGGAATCTGGCCGAGGGAGACTTCGGGCAGGGCGAGCAGCGTATCCTTCGTGGCAATTCGGATGTCGCACGCCATGGCGAGCTCGAGGCCGACGCCCATGGCGTATTTCTCCATGGCGCAGATCACCGGCTTGGGGCAGCGCTCGGGCGCCGCGATGTTCCAGGCAAGATGCGACATGCCGTCGGTCTCGATCTGCGGAAACGCCTTCACGTCGCCGCCGGACGTGTAGGTGCCGTTGGCGCCGCGGATGACGACGACGCGCACCTCCGGGTCCTGGCCGAAGGCCTCGATGATGGCGTTGATCTGGCTGCGGCCGCGATAGGACACGATGTTGAGCGGCAGGCGATCGAGGATGAGCCAGCCGATCTGCTTGCGCGCATCGACCTCGTAGCGCACGCCATCGAGGTCGCGCAAAATCGCGGCGCGCATGTCGGCGTAGTCTTTGGGCATGTCAGTTTCCTTTCAATCTCGACGGCGAGCGCCCCGATCGCCAATAGCGAGTTGCGAATAGCGTCCCCATTCGCTGCTCGCCATTCGCTATTCGCTATTCGCTAGTCTCACAGCTTCTCATACTCTCCAATCCGCAGCTTGCGGCGCAGCAGCTTGCCCGACGCCGAGCGCGGGATCGCCTTGACGAACACGTATTCGCGCGGGCGCTTGAAGCGGGCGAGGCCGGTGTTCAGGCAGGCGGCGTCGATCGCCTCGCGGGTCACGTCGGCGGAGGCCGGCTCGACGAAGGCGACGACGCGGCTGCCGAGGCGCTCGTCCGGCATGCCGACCACGGCGGCGCTGGCGACACCCGGACAGCGTGCGAGCGCGCCCTCGACCTCCTCGGGATAGATGTTCTCGCCGCCGCAGATGATCATGTCGTCGACGCGGCCGACGACGAAAAGCTCGCCGTCCGCATCGAACTGGCCGAGATCGCCGGTGCGATACCAGTTGCCCTGGATCGCCTTGGCGTCGGCGTCGGCGCGCTTCCAGTAGCCCGTGAACGCCTCCGGACTCGCCATGCTGGCGACGATCTCACCCGCCTCGCCTACGGCCAAGTCCGCCTCGATCGCATCGCGCTTCGCTGGATCGACTACGCGGATCACCTGGTTGAGGCCGGCACGGCCCGCGCAGCCGGGCTTCTCGCGCAGGTGATCGCAGATCGTGAAGGTGTAGATCTCGCTCGATCCGTAGTGATTGATGAACACGTCGGGCTTGAACGCATCGAGGCAGTGCTCGACCAGCATCGGTGTCATCGCCATGCCGGCATAGCCGAGGCGCGAGAGCGAGGAGAGATCGTGCCGCGAAAACGCCGGGTCGCGCACGATGTCGTGGAACATGGTCGGGACGAGGAAGAGGCTCGACACCCGCTCGGCCGCGACCGCGCGCAGGACCGCACCCGGCGAATATTCGGGCATGCAGACGAGCTTGCCGTTGACCAGCGTGGTGGCGAGCATCTTGCGCACGCCCATGGTGTGGAACATGGGCATCACGCAAAGCGACGACTCGCCCATGCGATAGAGGTGATGCGCGACCTGGCTCACGCCGGCCGCGAGCTCGGCACGATGCGAGCGCGGCACGCCTTTGGGGCGGCCGGTGGTGCCGGAGGTGTAGAGCATCAGGCAAGTCGAGGTGTCGTCCAGCGCGGACGGGCCGGCGAGCGGCGCTCGCGCGAGCAGCGTCTCGAAGCGGACGCCGTCGCCCTTGCCGTCGGCCGCGACGATCTGGCGACGCGGATCGATCTTCAGGCGCGCGGCAGCTTCCGCCGCCGATGTCCCGGCCGCGCCATCATACGCGACCGCCGCCGCCTCGCAGTCCTCCAGGCAATAGGCGATCTCGTCGAGCGACCCGCGCCAGCTGATCGGGGTGAAGATCAGCCCGAGCATGTGGCTCGCCCAGTACAGCGTCGCCATCTCGTAGCGGTTGCGCATGACCACCGCGAAGTGGTCGCCGGCCTTGAGCCCCATGCGGGCGAGCGCGCCGGCGGCCGCGCGGATCTCGCCATCCCACTGCGCGTAGCTGCGGCGCCGCTCGGCGTCGACGACCGCCATGGCGTCGGGATGACGCCGCACCGAAACCGCGAAGGCCGTGCCCAGGTCCATCACTCGCCCCGATGAAGCTTCTCGGCCGCATCCAAAATCGCGGCGACGATACCGACATAGCCGGTGCAGCGACAGATGTGGCCGGACAGCATGTCGCGCACCTCGGCCTCGCTCGGCGCGTTGTTCTTGCGCAGGAAATGCGTCGCCGACAACAGGATGCCGGGCGTGCAGAAGCCGCATTGCAAGGCGTGGTGCGCCGAGAAGGCGCGCTGCAGCGCATTGAGCGTGCCGGGATCGGCCAGGCCCTCGACGGTCGTGATCTCGGCGCCGTCCATCTGCACCGCATAACGCGTGCAGCTGCGCATCGCCTTGCCGTCGATCAGGACCGTGCAGGCGCCGCACACGCCATGCTCGCAGCCGACATGCACGCCGAACGCCTGCAGCTCGTGGCGCAGGAAATCGGTGAGCAGCAGGCGCGGCTCGGCGAAGCCGGAGCGTTGCTTGCCGTTCACCGTCAGCGTGACGCGCTGTTTCTGGTCAGGGGCGATACGCAGGCTCATGCGGCACCTGCCTTGCGGCGCGCATCCGCGGCGGCGCGCGCCACCACGCGTTCGACGAGCACACGCGCGAGCGCGCGCCGATAGTCGGCGGAGGCCGCGTGATCCTCCATGGGGTCGACCGCCTCACATGTATATTGTGCGAGCTCCGCCGCCATCGCTGTATCGAGGGGGCAGCCGACGAAAGCCGCCGTATCCGCCGCGACTGGCCGATCCGCAACGCCGCCGAGGCCGAGCGCGAGGCTGGCGATCTTGCCGCTCGCATCGAGCCTGATCGCGCAGGCCGCCGCCGCAATGGCGAAATCGCCGTGCCGCTGGGCGATCTCCTCGAAGGCATGCCCCGCATCGGTGGGCGCGCGCGGCCAGTCGATGGCGATCAGCAGCTCGTCTGGCGCGCGGTCCGTGGCGAGCGCGCCGACGAAGAATTCGCGCGCCGGGACCCGGCGCTCCTTGCGGCCGCGCCGCAGCACGATGGTGGCGTTGCTCGTGACCGCGCAGAGCGGGATCTCGGCGCTGGGATCGGCATGCGCAATCGAGCCGCCGAGCGTGCCGGAATTGCGGGTCTGGAAATGGCCGACCCAGGGGAGCGCCAGCGCGAGCAAGGGAAGCTCCGTGCCGATCGCGGCCGACTCGAGCGCATCCGCTTGCACCACGGTCGCGCCCGTGATGATGCGGTCCCGTTTCACCTCGATGGCCGCAAGATCCTTGAGCCGCGAGATGTCGATCACGCGCTTGGGCCGCACGACGCGCAGGTTGAGCATGGGGCCGAGCGACATCCCGCCGGCGAGCACGGCCGCCTCCTCGCGCCGCTCGGCGAGCAGATCGAGCGCCTCGGCGAGCGTATCGGGCCGGCAATACTCGAAGGCGACCGGCTTCACGTGCGCCTCCACAGCAGCGCGCGCAGCATGGCGAGCCAGCGCGGCATGGCCGGCCCTGCCCGCGGCGCCATGCGCCGATCGAGCGCGGCGAAGAACTCGGCGATGAGCACGCGCGTCACCGTGCCGATCAGCCGCTGGCCGACGGCCGCGACCTTGCCGCCGACATCGGCGCGATAGGCATAGCGCAGCCGCGTCGCGCTGCCGACGGGCGCAAGCGTGACGATGCCCTCACCGCTGCCGAAGCCGAGTGCGCCCGAGGCCTTGGCGACGAGGCGCATGGAGCGCGGCTCGTCCTTGTCCTTGAGCTCGATCTCGGCCGCATAGACGCCGCGGATGGCGGCGACGCCGATGCTCACCTCGGCGACGTAGCGGTCGGGATCGACCTGACGCAGCTCACGGCAGCCCGGCACGATGGCGGCGAGCTCGGCCGGATCGGTCAGGCGGCGCCATACCTCGGCGGGCGACGCCGGGATCGTCACGGCGCCGTCGCCGCGCAGGCCGCCGGGCGGGAGCTTTGCGGGGTCAAGCTTTGCTTCCGCCTTGGATTCCGGCTTGGATTCGGGCTTGGGCGCGGGTGCCGAAGGTTTCATGTCGTTCGCCAGCCCCCAGACGCGCTGCAAGGTGAGCGGCAGCACGATGTCGTCGCGGCCGAGCGCATCGGCGACCGCATTGGCGATCGCGGCCGGCGTCAGCATGGAGCTGCCGTCGCCCATGCCCTTGGCGCCGAGCGCATTCATCGGCGACGGCGTCTCGACATGGCCGATCGTCACCGGCGGCACCTCCATCGCGGTCGGGCAGAGATAGTCCGCAAAGGTGCCGGCGAGGAAATTGCCGCGCGCGTCGTAGGCGAGCTCCTCCATCAGCGCGGCGCCGAGGCCGTGCGCGAAGCCGCCATGCACCTGGCCCGCGACGATCAGCGAATTCATCTGTTGGCCAACGTCGTGCACCGAGACGTATTTATCGATGCGCAGCACGCCGGTTGCGCGCTCGATCTCGACCGCGACGAGGTCGACCACGAAGCCGTATGTGACGGCGGAGGGGATGCGGTCGTCGGCATCGGGCGAGCCGAGCGTCGGCGGCGACAGCACGGTGCTCTCGTAGATGCCGGCCGACACGTCGGCGGGCAGGCCGTTCGGGTTCCAGTGGGCGCGCGACGCGATGCGGCGCAGCGGCATGCCGCGGTTGGAGCCGTCGGCGACCTTCACGTAGCCGTCGCGCAGCTCGATCTTCTCGGGCGGCGTCTCCAGCGCGTCCGCCGCGATGAGCTTGATCGCATGCGCGACCTTGTCGGCGGTCTGCGCGACGGCATCGACCACGATGGCGGCGAAGCGGTTGGAATAGTTGCCCGACGCGATCGACCAATTCGACGTGAGCGTGTCGATCTCGGTGACCACGTCGATGTCGTCGGGCTTGAGGCCGAGCTTGTCGGCGACGATCTGCGCCACGACGGTCGCGTGCCCCTGCCCGTTCGGCGTCGAGTCGAGCCGCACCGTCACGCTGCCGGATGGATCGATCGACACCACGGCGCTCGCATTGGCGCCGGATTTCGCATCGGTCTTGGCGCGCTCCTCGGCGGTCTGGGCGAGCGACACATAGGCCATGTTGGAGCCGGAGGGCTCGATGCCGGCGCAGAAGCCGATGCCGTAGAGGTTGCCGGCATTGCGCGCCTCCTGGCGCTTGCGTTTGAGCGCATCGTAGCCGGCGAGGCGCAGCAACTCGTCGAGCGCCGCGCCGTAGTCGCCGGCATCGAGGATCGAGCCGGCCGGGCATTTGTAGGGGAACGCATCCTTGGGGATGAAATTGCGCCGACGCAGCTCGGCCGGATCGATCTTGAGCTTGCGCGCCGCGATCTCCATCGCGCGCTCGAGCGCGAAGTAGAACTGCGGCCCACCATAGCCGCGGTTGAGGCCGATCGGCGTCTGGTTGGTGACGACGAGCGTGTTCTCGATCGCGATGTTCTGCACCGCGTAGCAGCCGTTGCACGCCGCGTGCATGCGATAGACCGAGGCCGGCTCCGGCGGGCGCAGATAGGCGCCCATATTGGCGAGCGTGGCGAAGCGCAGGCCGATCAGCTCGCCGTCGTTCTTGAAGGCAGCCGCGACCGTGCCGCTGCGGTCGCCGGCGGCAGAGGCCGCGGTCAGATGCTCGGCGCGGTCCTCGATCCACTTGACCGGGCAGCCGAGTTCGCGGCTGACGGCGGCGAGCAGCACGATATAGGACAGGATCGCCTGCTTGATGCCGAAGCTGCCGCCGCTCGCCGGCGGCGTGATCAGGCGCAGGCGATTGCCCGGGACCTTCAGCGCGCCGGCCATCAGCGGCTGCAGCACGAACGGACCTTGGAAATTCGACCACACCGTGAAGCGGTCGGGCGCCTGCTCGAACTGGGCGATAACGCCGAAGGTCTCCATCGGCGTCGAGGCATAGCGCGGATACGTGTAGGCGAGCTCGACCACGTGGTCGGCTTCCGCGAAGGCGCGCTCGGGGTCGCCGTAGCGGAAGCTGCGCCGATTGATCGCATTCGAGCCGGCCTTCTCGTGCAGCAGCGGCGCGTCCGGCGCGAGCGCCGCCGCGATGCTCGCCGCCGCGGGCAGCGGCGCGTAATCGACCTCGATCAGCTCGCAGGCATCCTCGGCGATGTAGCGCGTATCGGCGACCACGACTGCGACCGGCTCGCCGACGTAGCGCACGCGATCGGTCGCGAAGGGGAAATACGGCACCGGCGCGCGCACCACGCTCGGGATCGGGCCGACCGTGCGGGTGAGCTGCGCGCCCGTGACGACCCCGACCACGCCCGGCAGCGCCAGCGCGCGTGACGCATCGATCCTGGCGATGCGCGCATGCGGATGCGGCGAGCGCAGGATGGCGGCATGCTTGAGACCGGGGACCGGCGCGAGGTCGTCGATGAAGCGGGCGCGGCCGGACAGCAGCGCCTGGTCCTCCTTGCGCGGCAGCGGCCGGCCGACCCAAGGCCGATCTGAAGACTGATCCGACGATGAGGCTGGCGGCAACGGAATCCTCGGGCGCGTTTCTCAACCTGTCGGCGGCCAAGCTGCCACCGCGGCCGATTGTGCGCAACCGGGCGATATTCTGCGCTACTTGAACTCCGGCCCCATCGACTTGACCGCCCAGCTCACCACGAAGCTGCCCAGGCACACCGCGCCGAGCTTGGTGCCACGCGCGAGGCGCACCTCGTGGAACGGCTTGACGCCGCGCACGTCGGGGCCGCCGGCGATGTCCGCGTAGGTCAGGCCGTCGCACGCGGCGAGGCCGCGCTCCTGTGCGCCGGCCCCCGAGCGGCCCTGTCGCGAGCGCGACGCCAAGCCGGGGCACGGTCCCTCCGCGGGCACGGTTCGCCGGTGGAACTGGATCAAACCTGGCGTGCGACTTTTACCACCGCGTGCCGCCACCCCGCCCGCGTATCTCGCGGCATTGATGCCCACAATTCGTCACGGTGGGGTGCGTATTTTGACGGGGGCGCCGGGAGCGAGGACGCGATGATTGCGGCAAAATCCTTGCGGTTCTTCCTGCGCTACGCGGCCGACGACCCGCTGCGTTTTGCCGGCATGCTCCGCCGTCGCGCCGTCCAGCAATTCGCGACACCACCCGCCGGGCCGGCCGTCGCGCATTTCGGCGAGGTCGATTACGGCATCGACTTGTCAGTTCATCGCATGATGACGAAGTATTTCTTCCAGACGCACGAAATGTTTCTCGAGCGGATTTTCGACCGCCACCTGCGATCGGGCGACCTCTTCATCGACATCGGCGCCAATTGCGGATACTGGTCCGCCTATGCGCTCGCGCGCGTCGGCCGTGACGGCGAAGTGCATGCGTTCGAGCCGGTACCGCACTACTTTGCGTTCGTGCGCCGACTTAAGGAGCTCAACCCGGGCTTTCGCGTCTTTGCCAACAACCTCGCGTGCGGCGCCGCGCCGGGCCGCGCGCCCATGACGGTCGTGCCACCACGCCCCGACAATTTCGACAATTTCAACATCAACATCGGGTCGAGCTCCCTGCGGCCCGGCTTCCTCGATCACAGCGCCGATCTGACCGAGAAGATTGACGTCGAGGTGACGACCCTCGACCGCTATGTGCGCGAGCGGGCGATCGACCCGGAGCGTATCGGCCTGATCAAGGTCGACGTGGAAGGTTTCGAGGCGGCGGTACTCGATGGCATGACAGAGCTGCTGGGCAAGCCGGGCCGCAAGGTGCCGATCCTGTGCGAGATCCTCACCGACCTCGATCGCCGCGATCCGCTCGACGGACGCAAGATCATCGATCGCCTGCAGGCCGTCGGCTACCGCTGTCTCGATGCCACCGACCTCAAGCCGATCCGCCGCGACGCGCTCGGCTTCGAGGAGAACATGCTGTGCGTGTGAGTTGCGCGACGCAACATTGTGCACGCAACATTGCATGAGCG
Organism: uncultured Pseudomonadota bacterium; assembly: GCA_963703755.1. GTDB lineage: Bacteria > Pseudomonadota > Alphaproteobacteria > Rhizobiales > Xanthobacteraceae > JAVDCA01. Next base: position 38,341 of record CAVPGG010000224.1, on the reverse strand, counting down.
AATTCGTTGACCAGAAAGTGCTTGCCCGCCCCGGTCGAAATGAGTGGATGCGCCGCATGTTCGCTACCCGCCTGCAGGACTACTCGCTCGCCGACGTCGTCAACCTGCTGCGGGCAGCGCCGCTCGCCGAGAAGGTGAACGCCTCGCTCGACGAACTGCGGTTTCGCCGCGTCATTGCGCGGCATGCGCCGGACATTCGCTACGCCAAATACTTCAAGAAGCGCACCTGGCTGCGCCAGAAGGTGATGCGTGCGCTCGAGACCGGCCTCGACAAGGCGCCGCCCGGCGCGGTGCTCGACCTCGGCTGCGGGCCCGGCTACTTCCTCTACGTGTGCAAGTATTTCGGGCACACGGTGCACGGCGTCGACCTGCCCGATGATCCGTTCTTCAACGACATGATCGATTTCTTCGGCATCGCGCGCACGGACGCGGAAATCCGCCCGCTGCGGCCGCTGCCGGCGACCGGGCAAAAGTTCGACCTGATCGCGGCGCACCAGATCTGCTTCAACGGCCACGCCTCGAGCGAACTGTGGGGCGTGCGCGAGTGGGATTTCCTGCTCGCAGACCTGCGCGACCGCCACCTCAAGCCGGGCGGAACGATCGCGCTCGAGTTCAATCCCGAGCCGTCGAGCGACTTCTACGGCGAGGAGCTGCGGGCGTGGTTCGCGGCGCAGGACGCGCAGATTTTTCGCGGGCGCGTCATCATCCGCGACGCTGCGCGCGTGCCTCCGCCCGGTCCTGCGGCGAGCACCCCGGCGCCGGCGCGATCGTGACCGCGCGGCCCGGGTCGCGGGGTGGCCGGTAATGTCGTGCCGCCGGAGAGCGTATGGCGTTCCGGCTTTCTTCAGCCTGGCGCATCTTTTCGTCGGCGAACCGGCGCTCCCCGGCTCGAGTTGGGGCACGCTTTCGCCGGACCATGCGCGTCTTGCGCTACCAATCTACTGCCGCGGGCTGCACGTAAGCTCATAGTAATGACACGCTTCCGTCCCGCTTCAGACGAAAGCCGGGAGGTATGTTGCGCGGTCGGGTTTCGCGCTTGGGGTTCAAGGTATCGGGTTCGGAATAGGGTCATGTACGGTTACTTGCTGAGTTATTTCGATCTCCCGATCCTGCACGCGATCAACGGCCTGTGCGGCCACAGCTGGGTCCTCGACCGTGTGGTGAGCCACCTGGCGCTCAATTTCAAATGGGCGATCCCCCTCTGCGTCTGGTGGGTGCTGTGGTTCCAGCGATCGGATGAGCGACTGGAGCGACGGCGGATCCTCCTGATCGTCATCGTCGCCGTGCTGGGCTCGCTCGTCATCAATCGGGCGCTCTCGGTCGCCATGCCATACCGCGTGCGGCCGATGGAGACGCCCGACATCGGCTATCATCTGCCGCTGTTCGAGTCCGGCTTCCGCTATCCGGATTTCGAGGCGTGGAGCAGCTTCCCGAGCGACCAGACGACCTATTTCTTCGCCTTCGCGGTCGGGTTCTGGCTGCTGTCGCGGCGGCTGGGGATCGTGATGATCGCCTACAGTAGCCTGATCGCGCTGTCGCGCGTCTACCTCGGCACGCATTTTCCGAGCGACGTGACGGCCGGCGCCCTGCTCGGCGTCGCGGTCGCGCTCGCATTCAACCGCGACTATTTGCGTCGAGCTGTCACGCCGCTGCTGATGTTCGAGAAAAGCAAGCCCGCCTACTTCAATGCGGTCATGTTCTTCATTCTGCTCGAAATGGGGACCGGCTTCATGAACGTGCGCGACATCGGCCGCTCGGTCCTGCACCTCATGCACGCAGCGACCTGAGGGAAACGGCGCGGCCGAATCAACTTCCGCTGCCGGAGAGGAACTCGCGCACGGCCGTGCGCCAGAGGATGCGCACGTCGAGCCACAGCGACCATTTCTCGATGTATTCGAGATCGCAGCTGATCCGCCCGATCGCCGACTGCGCCTCGGTGGTGCTGCCGCGATAACCGCTCACCTGCGCGAGCCCGGTCACGCCCGGCCGCACCACGTGGCGCACGAAGTAGTACGGCACGAGATGCTCGTAGGGGATGCTCGCCGCCAGCATCCCGGGCACATGCGGCCGCGGGCCGACCAGCGACATGTCGCCCTTGATCACATTGAAGAGCTGCGGCAGTTCGTCGAGGCTCGTGCTGCGCAGCAAGCGGCCGACCGCGGTCACGCGCGGGTCGGCGTCGGTGGTCTGGCGCACGCCGCTGCGATCGGCGAGATGCGCATACATGGTGCGGAATTTGTAGATGCGGAAGCGGTGATTGCGGTAGCCGTAGCGATACTGGGTGAACAGCACGGGCCCCGGCGAGGTCGCCTTAGTGGCGATCGCAATCGCCGCGAGCAGCGGCGCCAAGAACAGGAGCGCCGCGCCGGCGACCACCACGTCGAAGATGCGCTTGGCCGACGAACGCCCGGGCTCCTTGTCGAGCAGCCGATCATGGACGACAGGCCGTGCGTGCACCGATGACAGGCGCAGATCGACGCGGGCAGGCAGCAGGAAGATCGGCGCCGGATCGCGCCACGCAATTGGCGGATCGTCCTGCGACGCCAGAGCGGATAACGCCATTTCTTGGCTCCCTTGCGTTTAGAATGGCCAGTCCTTGGCCGCTCGGCGATCCGCGGCTCACGCCGGAATCGCTTCCCTGCCGCGTCCTCCGATGCGCGACGCTCGCGATGTAGGTGAACCCGATCCGTCGAGATGACCCGGCATGCGTGTACCCGCCGGGCGGAGCGAGCGCGCCGCTGATGCGCGGCGTTCTTTGCCAAACTTCTTCGGCGTATTTTTTGAAATTAGTGCGGCAAAGTCGAAACAGATGCCGCCTCAATTGTCGGCATCGATACCCACAGTTGCGCAACCACGACCGACGCCGCGCGAAAAATCGCGCGTGCAAACAAAGCCGTCTCTACGATTTCACCGCGCGCAATCTGGATCAGCGGTCGAAACGCGACACTGCCATGCGGCCACGGCAACGCACCGCGTCAACGAAGTGGCAGGCATTCGGGAACTACAATTGATTCTCGCAGCCGATCAGCCGGATACTTGGTGCTGGTACTATGTTGATAAAGTTCCACACATGACGCTGGAGGACGCCCAGATTGATCCGCCCGTGCATGACTTGCCCGAGCGCTTGCCAAAGATCGATAGAGAGACGGCGCATCGAGCTTCCTCGGCGGCGCGCGTTGCCGCGCAGGGACGGCGTTTGCGCAGCTGGCTCATCGTCGGGAACCTGATGGCGTGGATGCTGATCATTCTTGCGGCACATGCCGTCTTCTCGTGAGAATTCGTGCGTCGAGTTCCTGACAATCCGGCAACCCGCCTATTCTACCGCCCTTTGCTGCTGACGGTTTCAGCACTCCGTGTCGTCCCCTTCGTCCGTATGACGCGTCGATGAAAAAGGTATTATTCGGAATCCGATAAAGTTCCCTCGCACTGATAAAATCATTCGCTTGCTGATCTGATCCGCCTGTGACAGCCTCATCGTATCAGACCTATTCACTGCAAGGGTGGCGCGTAGGACTAGGTCATGGGGAATGGTCTCTGGCGATTGGCCTGTGTGGGCCTCGTGCTCGCGCTTACAGGCTGCAATACCGACATGGTCGAATTCGCCGCGCCTGTCGTTCCGGTGCGCGTCGAGGCGCTGGCGCCGGTGCGTCCGCCCGCCGGTCCCTATGTGCTCGGGCTCAACGACATGGTGCGGGTGCGCATCTTCAACGAGCCTGAGCTTTCCGGCGAATATACCGTCGACAGCAGCGGCTATGTGTCGATCCCGCTCGCCGGCCGCGTACGCGCTGCCGGCCTGACGACGCAGCAGCTCCAGCGCGCGATCATGAGCCGGCTCACCGACGGCGTCATCAAGGAGCCGCACGTGACCGTCGAGATCTCGACCTACACGCCCATCTATGTGCAGGGCGAGGTGAAGCGCTCGGGCGAGTTCGCGTATCGGCCCGGGCTGATGGTGATGGACGCGGTCGCGCAGGCCGGGGGCTTCACGTATCGCGCCAACGAGCACAAGGTCTACATCCGGCCGAAGGGCGCGATCGACGAGGAGCTTTATCCGCTCGATTTCCCGGTGCCGGTGCATCCGGGCGACAATATTCGGATTCCCGAGCGGTATTTCTGACCGCTCTTCCAGCCGTTCTGCATCCTCGCGCGCATGTCCAAGCGCGCGGATGAAATCGACAAAAGGGTAATGGAGGGTGACGGCGATTCCGCGACGGCGGCATCACAAGAAAGGCTTGTTGCCGTGCAGTAGTCTTCATTGCGGCGCAGGAACGCGATTCAGCGCCGCACGTTGAGGGCACAGGTGGGAAGCGGTTGCTCTCTCGAAACAGAACCCTTCGACACAAGAAGGGAGGGTTTGCGGCGGCGTCGGCGCAACTAGAGCTCAGGTAGAGCTCAAGTCGGACCAAGACCCGCCGCGTGCGGGTGACGAGCGGACGGGTGAGTAGTGTATCGCGGGCGAGAGCGTCTCAGCGCGTGCGCCGACAATCGCACGAGCAGGATGACGCGGTGGTGCGTTGCCGCCGCGATAGCGCTCGCGGGCATCTCCTCCGCCGACGCGCAAGTCGTGCCGCCCGTGGCGACGCCGGTCGCGCCGCCGTGGAACGCGCAGCAGATGTTCGAGCCGTCGCCGCTTCCTGATCTGACGAGCCCGGATCAACGTACACCGATTCCGCCAGAGGACTTGCCGGTGACGCAACGCGCGCAGCCTGGTTATGAGCCCGTCGGCGTTCGCGCCGGATCGTGGATGATCAACCCATCGATCACAACCGGCACGCTCTACGACAGCAACGTGTTCTCGGCGAGCAGCGGCGCGAAGGCGGATCTCGCCACGATGATCCAGCCGATGCTGCGTGCACATACGCTATGGGAGCGCAACGGCCTCGACCTGCAATTCTCCTCGCAGTCCTATCTCTACCTCAATCATCCGGGACTCAATCAGACCGATGTCGGCGTGCGCGGCACCGGCTGGATCGATGTGCGGCATGACGCCCAAATTCTCACCAGTTTCCAGGCCGCGCATCTGCACGAAGGCGTCGGCACGCTCAGCTCGCCGAGCGGCGCCGTCAATCCGACGCCGTACGACCTGTTCTCGGGCGACGTCACCTACCGCCAGGAATTCAATCGCATCGCCGCGTCCGTCGGCTCGCGGGTCGATTCCTACGCCTACGGGACGACGCATGCGCAGAACGGCTCGCTGATCGACCAGGGCAATCGCGACGGCCAGGTCTACAAACTGCACGGCCGCCTCGACTACACGCTCTCGCCCAAGTTCGATCTGTTCACCTCGGCCGAGGCCAACCACCGCGAGCTGCGCGGCACGCCGCAGAACCCGCTCGACTCGAGCGGCTACCGCGTGCTGACCGGCGTCGACATCGAGCTGACCCATCTCATCGCCGGCGGGTTCGCGGCCGGCTATGCGAGCCAGCGCTTCGCCGACGTCATGGTCGGCACCGTCGCGGGCCCGACCTACCGCGCGCTGCTCAAATGGAGCCCGACCCGCCTGCTCGACGTGCACTTCAAGGCCGAGCGGGTGATCACCGAGTCGGCCGACACGACCTCGACCGGCGTGCGCGCTGACGGCCTCGAGGTCGGCGCCGACTACGAGCTGCGCCGCAACGTCATCTTCTCGCTGATGGGCGCCTACGAGGTCGAGAAATTCTTCGCGCAGGTACGCACCGACCGCGTCACCAGCGCCGGGGCGCGGCTCAAGTACCTGCTCAGCCAGTACGGCTACACGTCGATCGAATACCGCTTCATCCAGCGCGACAGCGACATCCCCATCAACAGCTTCGACAAGCATCAGGTCATGTTCAATGTTACGGCGCAATTCTGACGACCGTTACGACCAGCTGCCCGTGCCGGTGGACGCTCCCGGCGCGGTCGCGACGCAGCGCCACGTGGTCGATCTGCGCGAGCTCGTTCGCATCCTGCGCCGACGCTGGCATATCGTGATGGCAGCTCCGCTGATCCTCGCGATCCTGGCGGGCATCTTCGTCGTCGTCGTCACGCCGCTCTACACCGCGACCTCGACCGTCTTCATCGATCCGCACCGCGCCAGCGTCGCCGAAACCAACAACCAGGTGCAGGCCTCGAGCGTCCTCACGGACGACGCCACGATCGAGAGCCAAGTGCTGCTGATCCAGTCGGTCGCGATCCTGCGCCGCGTGGTCGACCGCCTCGACCTGACGCACGACGCGGAATTCATCCCGAAGCCCGGCCTGCTCGATCCGATCAAGGCGCTGTTCGCCTCGCGAGCGCCGGCCGGCGGCGCGAGCCCCGAGCAGATCGAGCGCGACAACGCGGTCGACATCCTGCAGAAGCGCCTCAAGGTGACGCGGCAGGGCACGACCTTCCTGGTCGACATCAACGTGAGCTCGAAGTCGCCGCGCAAGGCGGCGAAGATCTCCAACGCGATCGCCGACGCCTATTTCATGGAGCAGGTGCGCTCGAAATACGAAGCGACCAAGATCGCGGCCGACTGGCTCGACAAGCAGATCGCCGACCTCAAGGCGCGCGTGCTCGCCTCCGACAAGGCGGTCGAGGAGTTCCGCTCCGCCAACAACCTCATGGTCGCGCAGGGCGTCACCGTCAACGACCAGCAGATCACCGACCTCAACAACAAGCTGATCGACGCGCGCGCCGAGACCGCGCAAGCGCGCGCCAAGCTCGAGCACGTGCAGAAGGTCGCGCGCAGCGGCGGCGACGCCGGCGCGTTCGACGACGCGCTCTCCTCCGACGTCATCCGCGCATCTGCGCGCGCAATATGCCGAGATCGCCAAGAACTACGCGGACCTGTCGAGCCGCTACGGCCCACGCCATCCGCAGGTCACGACGGTGCGGGCGCAGCTGCACGATACGCAGCGCCTCATCAACGAGGAGGTCAAACGCATCCTCGAAGGCACGCGCAACGCCTATGCGGTCGCGAAATCGCGCGAAGAATCGCTGCAGAAGAGCCTCGACGAGGTACAGGGCGTGTCGACCGACGCCGGGCCGGCGCAAGTGCGGCTGCGCCAGCTGCAGCGCGAGGCGGAGGCGAACCGCACGATCTACGAGTCCTTCCTCGCCCGCTACAAGGAGACGAGCGCGCGCGAAAGCCTGGAGATGCCCGACTTGCGCATCGTCACGCGCGCCGACATCCCGATCGCCCCGTCCTTCCCCAAGCGGTTGCTGATCCTTGGCGTCGCGGTATTCCTCGGGCTCGGGCTCGGCTGCGTCGCCGCGCTGATCGCCGACTATCTCGACCGGCGCATCAAGACGATCGAGCAGGCGGAGGCGATCAGCGGCCTGCCGGCGATCGCCGCGATCCCGCTGGTCTCGACGCGCGAGCTTGCGCGGATGGCGAAGCAGGGGCGCTGGGAGCTCGACCACTACGACCCGCGCACCGTGCGCCTGCTGCCGCCCGCCCTGCAGCCGCCGCTCATGCGCTACGCCGTCGAGGAGCCGACCTCGACGTTCGCCGAGGCCGTGCGGGCGGTCCGCCTCGCCCTGCTGCGCGCCTCGCGCCGCGAGCCCTCGCGCGTCGTCATGATCGCCTCCTCGGTCGACGCCGAATGCAAGACCACACTCGCGGTCAATCTCGCGCTGTCGCTGTCGGTGCTCGGCATCCGCACGATCGTGGTCGAGGGCGACCTGCGCAACCCCGAGCTCACGCGCTCGCTCTGCCCGCGCACCAGCGGCGGATTGTTCGAGGTCGCGCTCGGCCGGATGCCGCTGCAGCATGCCGTGCTGGTCGAGCAGGAAACCGGACTTGCGATCCTGCCCTGCCCGCTGCCGCGCAACGTCACGGCGCTGACCGAGTTCATTTCCGCCGACGGCATGACGGCGATCTTCCGCGAGCTTCGGCGCCACTACGAGGTGATCATCGTCGACAGCCCGCCGCTCGCGCCGCTGGTCGACGGACGCGCGCTCGCCGAACTGGCCGACCACATTATCTTCGCGATCGGCTGGGACCAGACGCCGCAGGACGTGGTCGTGCACGCGCTCGACATGCTCGGGCCGGTCTATGACCGCATTCTCGGCACCGTGCTCACGCGCGTCGATCTGCGGCGGCTGCGGCTCTACGACTATTACCGCAGCTCGGCCTACATCAAGCCCTACGGATACGGCCAGGAGGAGCAGGCGGCGCAGGAGGCGGCGGAGTGACGCTGCACGCTCCGGTACGACGGCAGGGCGCGTCCGGGCCCGCCTGGCATCCGCCCGCGCGCGTCGCCGCGCGCCCACCCGGGCCGGCTCGGCCGCATATCGACCGCCGCGCCCGCGCGCTCGCCTCCGGCGTGCCGATCGAGCCGACCGTGATCCTGCTCGCGGCCCTCGCGCTGGTGCTGATGAACGCGATCCCGACGACGCTGCTCACATTGTTGAAGTTCCACTATGTGACGACGGGCGGCGCGTTCTACGAAAAATTCCATCCCGCGACCTACGTGTTCGTTCTCGCCTTCGGCGCCGTGCTGCTGCGCGGGCGCGGCCCGGCCGCCGAGCTCGACCGCATGTTCGCGCAGGCGCCGCGCCTGCTGCCCTACTGCTTCTCGATCGCCGTCGTGTTCATCCAGTCGGTCATCCTCGGCCGTCCCGTCACCAGCGCGGTCGACACGTTCATCCTGCCGATCCTCGCCTGCCTGGTGATCTGGAGCCTCACGGTCGAGCAGCGACGACCGCTGCTGTGGACGCTGCACGCGTTGATGATCGTCAACGTGCTGCTCGGCTATTTCGAGAACCTCAGCGGCCACCGCATCGTGCCGCTGGCCGTCGGCGACCAGATCCTCACCGACGAATGGCGCGCCACCGCGCTGTTCGGGCACCCGCTGCACGCCGCGGGCCTCGTCGGCGCCTACACGCTCGCGCTGATGCTGCGGCCGCGCCTCTGCCCGTCGCTTGCGCTGCGTGCCCTGTTGATCGTCCTCTGCGTCGGCTCGCTTTTCGTGTTCGGCGGCCGGACCGCATTGGTGATGGTCGTGTTCGGGATCGCATTGCTGGGCGCAGGGGCCGCGATTCGCCTGCTGCGCGGCGACCGCACGCGGCTGCCGCTGCTCATCGCGGGCATCTGCGGCATGTCCCTCATGATCGCCGGCGCGCTCGCGCTCTACGACGCGGGATTCCTCAACAAGATGCTGCTGCGCTTCACGGCGGACAACGGCAGCGCGTGGGCACGCCTCGAGAGCGTCAACCTGCTGATGTCGCTCGACGCGAGCGAGCTCATCTTCGGCAGCGCGGCGCCGTACATCGACTCGCTGCAGTCGCTCTACGGCATCCGTGTCGGCATCGAGGATTTCTGGATCGCCTGCATCGCGCAATACGGCCTCATCGCCACCCTGCTGCTGACGATCGGGCTTGCCTGCTTCTTCATCGAGGTGCTGCGCCGCTCGCACCCGGCGGCGGGCGCGCTCGTGGCGTTCCTGGTCGTGATCGCGGCAAGCTCGGTGAGCTTCTCGGCGAAGGGCGTGATGCTCACGCAATACGTCCTGCTGATGCTGCTGCTTCTCCCGAAGGAGCAGGTCGCGCGCCAAGCCCGCCGCTTTGTCCCGGCCGGCGCCCGCATCGGCGCCGCCGCCCCGCCCGGCCCGCCGCGCGCCCGGCCGACGTGATGGCGCCCATGCGCATTTATGTCGACCATACCCACCTCGGCCGCGCCGTCACCGGGCTCGAGCGCGTCACGCTCGAGCTTTTCTCGCCGGCGGCGCTCGCGCCGCTCGAGCCGGTTCCGGTCACCGCGCGCGGGACGGCCGCGATGGTCATGACCCAGACGTTCGGCCTCCCCGCCCGCCTCGCGCGCGCGCGATCCTCGCTCCTGCTCTGTCCCGGCTTTCCGCCGAGCCCGCTGCTGCTGCCCTTCGCCGAGCGGGTCATCCCCTATGTCCACGACCTTTTTCTCCTGACGCGCCGGCGCGACCTCAATCGGCGCGCGAAGCTCTACATGGCCGAGCCGTTCCGGCTCGCGGTGCGCCGCCTGCCGCGCTTTCTGGTGAATTCCGAGGATACGCGGCGCAAGCTCGCGGCGGTCTGCCGGCCCGACGCCAAACTGCAGCTCTACCGGCCGCAAGTGCGCAACGTCTTCGGCCTGCGCGCTGACGGGCGGGCGCAGCGCGCTCAGCGGCCAGGGCACCTGCGCCTCGTCGCGCTCGGCACCGTCGAGCCGCGCAAGAATTATCCGGCAGCCGCGAACCTCGCGCGTGCGCTGGCCGCCCGCGGCTATCGCCGCGTCACGCTCGACATCATCGGCCGCAAGGGATGGGGCGAGGACTGGGCGCGGCTCGCGGCGGCGCCCGACGTGATCCTGCATGGCTATCGGACGACCGCGCAGGCCGCCGCGCTGATCGACGCCGCCGATGCCTTCGTGTGCACGTCGCACGAGGAAGGGCTCGGCCTGCCGCTTCTCGAGGCGCAGTACGCCGGCCTCCCCGTCATTGCGCCCGACCAGCCCGTATTCCGCGAAGTGCTTGGCGTGTCCGGCATCTTCGTCGATCCGCACGATCCGGCGGCCGCCGCCGATGCAGTTGAGGGTTGCCTCGAGCGCGCGGACTGGCGGCATCGTCACGCCACGCTGGCGACGCAAAACCTGTGGCGATGGAACGCGCTCGCGGCCGCGGATCGCGACGCCGTGATCGATGCGATCGGGCGGCTTGCGCGTTCGTGCGCCCGCCACGCTTGGTCCCACGAGACCGCGCGCCATAGCGACGATACCGGCCGGCGGAGAAGCTCGTGAATGACAATAGGAACGATGCGCGCATGTGCAGCAGTGATTTGATATTCAACGTCGGCCTGCATCTCGGCGAGGATGCCGAGTTCTACCTGCGCAAGGGATTTCGCGTGGTCGGCGTCGAGGCCGATCCCACCCACTGCGCGGCGGTCGCGGAACGTCTCGCCGATCAGGTCGCGCGCGGGCAGCTCGTCATCGTCAACGCCGCGGTCGCCGCGCAGCGCGGCCGCGTTTCCTTCTACCGCAATCTCGACAACTCGATCTGGGGGACCGCGGAGGCCGATTGGGTCGAGCGTAACACGCGTTTCGGCACGCGGGTCGAGTGCATCGAGGTCGACGCGCTGCGGATGGAGGACATCATCGCGGCGCACGGCATGCCCTACTACATGAAGGTCGACATCGAGGGGCGCGACCTCCTGTGCCTCGAGGCCTTGCGAGCGTTCGCGGAGCGGCCGAAATATCTGTCGATCGAGGCAAGCAAGACGGATATCGACGAGGTGTGCGCCGAGCTCGACCTCCTGCGCGCGCTCGGCTATCGCGATTTCAAGGTCGTTCCACAGCACGTCGTGACGAATCAGGTTCCGCCCAAACCGAGCCGCGAGGGCCGCTATATCGACTGGCGGTTTGCCGAAGGATCGAGCGGGCTGTTCGGCGACGAGGCGCCCGGCGAGTGGCTCGATCGCGACGACGCGTTGCGCGCCTATGGGCCGATCTTCCGCGCCTATCGGCTGATCGGCGACAAGCCGCTGCTGCCGATCGGGCACGTGCGCGGACTGCTGCGGCGCTTTGGCGTCGATGCGGGCTGGCATGACACCCACGCGCGCCTCGGCGCGGTCTCCCCGTAGCGGCACGCGAGCCCGGAACGACGAACGTGCCCAGCGCAAGAACAGGAATGATCTGGTCCGCGGTCAATACCTGGACCAACAACCTGCTGTCGCTCGCGGTCGTGACGCTGCTCGCGCGCCTCGTCACCCCGAGCGAGTTCGGCCTGGTGGCGCTCGCCGGCATCTACATCGCGTTCGGCCAGGTCTTCATCTCCGATACGGTGAGCGAGGCGCTGGTGCAGCGCCACCTGCTCGACCCGGCACATCTCGACGCCGCCTTCTGGGTGATGGCGCTGCTCGGCCTCGTCGCCACGGTCGCCGGCATCGCGCTCGCGCCGCTGCTCGGCGCGATCTTCTCCGAGCAGGCGCTCGTCCCGATCCTGCAGGTCATCTCGCTGCGCCTGCTGTTCGACGCGCTGCTGACGGTGCCCACCGCGCTGCTGCTGCGCCGGCTCGACTTCAAGAGCTTCGCGACGCGCTCGCTCGTTGCCAATATCGCGGGCGGCGTGGTCGGCGTCGGCCTCGCCCTCGCCGGCGGCGGCGCGTGGGCGCTGGTCGCCCAGCAACTCGTCAATGCGGCCGCGACGCTCGCGGTCGTCGGCGCCTATGCGGGCTGGCTCCCGCGCGCCGCGTTCTCGCGCGCGCACGCGAAGGATCTCGTCGTCTATTCGTCCTTCACGGGGCTCTCCCGCCTCGGCTACTTCCTGGTCAACAATGTCGACCGGATGCTGATCGGCTTTTTTCTCACCTCGACGGCGCTCGGCATCTACAGTCTCGCCAAGCGCGTCACCGAGATGATGAGCACCTCGATCACCGGCGTGGTGGTCGCGGTCGCGCATCCGCACTTCGCCCGCGAGCAGGCCGACCTCGGGCGACTGCGTGAAACCCTGACCTCGATGATGGACAAGACGGTGCTGATCGCCTTCCCGGCCTTCTTCGGATTGGCGGCGATCGGCGCCGACGTTGTGCCGTTCGTCTTCGGCCGCAAATGGATCGAGGCCGTGCCGGTGCTGCAGGTCCTCTCGCTCCTGATGGCGCTCTACGCGGTGTCGACGCTGCACGGCGCGCTGGTACGCGCGCTCGGCCGTGCCGGCTGGTGGTCGGGCTTCGTCAATCTCACGTCCGCGCTCTATGTCGTCGGCTTCATCCTCGCCGGCCGGTACGGGATCGTCGCGGTCGCGGGCAGCTCGCTCGTCATCTTCGCGCTGATGACGCCGCTGCACTTCTGGATGGTCGCCCGCCTGCTCGACCTCAAGATGGCGCGCTACCTTGCGCTCTTCGTCATGCCATTGGTCGCCTCCACCGCGATGGCGGTTACGATCGTTCTCATGCGCGACCGCGGCTCCTTTCCGTCGAATTCGCTGATCGCGCGCGTGCCTGCGGAAATCATCACCGGCATCGTCGTCTACGGCCTGATCGTCGCGGTGCTCGCGCCGCACCGCACGCGCTGGCTCGTGGCGCCGTTCCGCCGCTCGGAAGCGTCGCCATGACGATCGCCACCGTTCGGCTGCCCGCGTCGACGAGAGGCGACAAGCGCGTCGGCTCGGGCCTGCGCTTCTTCCTCCTCTCCGTGCGCGCCCATGAGGTCGACTTCCGGCAGTTCCTCATCCAAGCGCTGCGCGAGCGCGGCCACGCGGCTTGGCATGTCCATATCGGCCGCACCACCCGGGTGACCGGCGCGGACGGACCACCGGCCGACTTCACGGGTCCATCCGGATTCCCGGCGCTGATCCGCTTCCTGCGCGCGCGCGCCCGCGGCGCGGATTTGCCCGTGTTCATCGACTCCACGGGCCCCTACGTGCCCGCGCGCTCGCTCGCGCTGCGCGCAAGCCTCGGTTCGGGCCTGTGGTGCTATGACATCTTCGACAACATGATCTACGACTATCGCGGCCTCATGCGGCTGCGCACGCAGGCCGCGATCCGCCTGCTGAGCGGACTGTCGCCGGTGCAACTCACGCTCTCGGCCGAGACGCTGCGGCTGTTTCCGCGCGCCGTGCATCTCGACAATGCGGCGCATATCGGCCGCATTGAGCGCCAGGGCGCGAATTGCCGCGACCTGCTGCTCCTCTCGTCGATCGATGCGCGCTTCGACATGGACTTCGTGCGGCGCCTCGCCGCGCTCGCGCCGACGCGCAAGCTCGTTCTTTACGGACGGGCCGAATCCGCGCGCGACCTCGACCGGCTCTGCCGCGATCGGCCCAACCTCGACTACCGCGGTGAGTTTCGCTACGGCGACATTCCGGCGATCCTCGCGCCGTTCGGCGTTGCGCTCACGCCCTACGCGGTCAATGCGCTGACCGAGTACATCAATCCCGACAAATACTATTACTTCCTCAACAGCGGCATGGAGGTGATCTCCACCGACATCCCGCAGGCGCGGCGCATGCCCGACCGCATTCACATCGCAAAGTCTCCTGAGGACGTGCTGGCGATCGCGGATCGCCTGGAGCACGATCCGGGGCAGCGCAAGAATGCGGCGGGGCCGCGGCTCGGCTGGGGTCAGCGGGCCGGCGAGCTGCTCCACGTCATCGCGCGGCTCCGCGCGCGACACGCTCCGGTCGCGCGCTAGTGCGCCGCCGCCTATCGATTTGACGTTCCTGAATGAGCTCGCTGCGGGTGGTGCAGGAACGTCAAATCGGCGGCACCAGCCGGAATTCGCTCCTCCGGAGCCGTGACGGCGCGCATGGCCTGCGGATGCACGAACGCGAAGATGTTCTCGCCGCGAATGAGGTAATCGCGGCGGCTGCGGGTCAGGCAGCGGAACATGGCGTCGCCGGTGCCGCGCCAGTGAAACAGCCAGTCGTGCATCTCGAACACGACGAGCGGCGTCGTCTCGGTCCAACCCGTGTTGGAGCGAAACAGCGCGGTCTCGTGGCCCTCGATGTCGATCTTGACGATCAGCGGCGCGCCGTCCGGCCAGCGCTTGAGAAGATCCGGGACCGTCACCGTCGCGACGGAGCCGTGCGCATCCTCCTCGGTCTGGCAAGCCCACGGCTCTCCGCTCGGATTGCGCAGCGAAATCTTGCCGACGCGGTCCGATATCGCGGCGTGGATCGGAATGACGTTCGGGTAGTCGGCCACGTTGCGGCTCAGCAAGGCGAAGTTCTGCGGCTCCGGCTCGACCGCGCAGACGATGGCACGCGGATAGCGCAACGCGAACCAGACGCTGGCGTAGCCGACATTGGCGCCGCAATCGACGATGACCGGCACTCGCCCGTCCGCCAGACATACCGCATAGGCCGTCCCGATCGCCGCATGATGCGCGGGCCATTCGGAGAAATCGTATTCGCCGCGAAGGAAGATCTGTTCCATGACGTTGAAGTCGCTGGTCGCCTCGCGCAGCCAGATCGGAAGCGGCACGCCGGGAATGCGCAAGGACTTCGGGTCGCCGGCCGAATCCGGCGCCAGCTCCTTGCGCAGCAGCAGGTAGGACGCGCGAGCACCCGACCGCGCGCCGAAACCCCGCAGGAGGCGCGCGGCGCGCAATGCCAGCGGCGGCTTCTTCTGCGCCATCAGGCGGCCATTCCCTTGGCGCGTGCGACGGCCGCACGACGGCGCGCCACCACGGTCAGGCCGTTCGACAGGAGATTGGTATCGACCTTGGCGATGGTGCGCGCGACGATGCGGGCCGCGGCCGGATGCGCGGCGAGCGGATCGAACAGCTTGCGCGCCAGGTAGCCGTGCACGCTCAGGTCCTTCTTGACCCGCAGCACCTTGTAGCCGGCCGACGTGAAGGTGCGGCGCGCCGCCCTTTCGTTGAAATAGTTCCAGTGGTCGACGAAATAGGACAGCGGCCGCGTGTTTCCCTTCAACCGGCACATCGCCAGCTCGAGCTTGCGCCGCAGGCTGCCCTCATTGGGGAAGCGGAAGATGATGATGCCGCCCGGCGCCAGAATGCCGGCAAGCTCCGCCAGCGTGCCGATCGGGTCGAGCATGTGCTCGAACACCTGGTCGGAGACGATGCAGTCGAACTGCCGGTCGCCGAAGCAGTCGCCGATGCGCGACCAGTCGCCCGACAGCACCTCGACGCCCTGCTCGCGGGCGATCGTGGCGCGCGCCGGGTCGCCCTCGAAGCCGATCGCCTCGTATCCCTCCCGCTGGATCAACGGCAGGAACTGCGAGGCGCCGCAACCGAGATCGAGCACGCGCTTGCCGGTCGCATATTGCCGCACGAGCGGGATCAGCGAGAATGGATAGTCGTGCTCGTCGGCCGCCTTCTTCGCCGCGAAATGCGTGCGCTGCGCCTCGCGCCGTTCCGGCGCGTCGAAGACCTCGGCATTGCCCGCCTGAACCTTCTCGATGCGCGGCGGTATCTCGGCGATGAATTGGCCGGTGCAGCCGCGGCACTCGAAGACACGCAGCAGGTCGCCGCTCTCGTGATCGAGTGCGCGCAAGCCGGTGTCGAATACGTCGGAGCCCAGGCACAGGCGACAGCGGCGATCATTCTGCATCGGAGCCCTCGCGGCGAACTCTCGAGCGAAGATGTGACGCGTCGATTGTGTTGACCTTGTGTTGACGGGCGCGCGATCGCGGTTCGCCTGCATCGGCTGCATGCCTCGGGAACGCGCTATGACAGCGCCTGCGCCATGGCCCACCAGCACGGCTTGCGCTGCAGGCGATCGTCATAAGGCAAGGGCCGCGCCGGCGAGCCATCGGCACGTCGGTACCGTGGTGTGAGGTTCGGATCGCGCAGCCAGCTGTACTTGTCCGCCAACTCCCACGTCAGCAGCGCAATCACCGCCGGCTGCGCTGCCGCCGTTGCAACCACCGTGCGATAGATCGCGGCAACCGCGCGATCGCGGACCGCAACATCGGGCGACGGCTCGTCGTAATCGGAGACGTTGAGCTCGGTGATCAGTATCTTGAAACCGCGCCCCGCGATCGCCGCGAGATACTGCGCGAAATCGTCGGCCGCGACCGGCGACCGGGTCGACAGGTGGCACTCGAGGCCGACCGCATCGACCGGAACCTGGTCCTGGCGCAGGCGATCGAGCAAGGCGAGAAAGTCCTGGCGCCGGCGTTTGCCGAGCGCGTCGGTGGCTTCGGTTCCCGCGTCATTGAGCACGAGCATCGCCTGGGGATCGGCGGCGCGCGCCGCGCGAAACGCAATATCGATATACCGTGGCCCGAGAGCCCGCAGCCACACGCCGTCGCGCAATCCACCGGGTTTGCGGTGATCCGGCCAGATCGGCTCGTTGACGACGTCCCAGGAATGAACGCGTCCCGCGTATCGGCGGACCGTGCGCTCGATGTGATCGACCAGGATCTGCTCCGCATTGGCGGGCGTGACGGTTGCGGCGAGCCAAGCCGGGTTCGATTCCTCCCAGACGAGGCAGTGGCCGCGCAGCCGCAGCCCGTGGGCCGCGGCGAACCGCGCCAGCTCGTCGGCGCCGGCATAGTTGTAGGTCGACTGGTTGGGGCGAACGATTGCCCACTTCATCTCGAAATCGGGAACGATCATGGCGGTCTCGCGCGCATAGATCGCCGCCATGGCAGGGTCTGACCTGAGCACGCGCGATACCGCCGCGGCGCCCAGCAGAATGTTCCGCGCTTGCGCGAGCGTTCGCAGGTCGGCCGCGCTGGCGCGATCGACCACCGTCACGCTGCCGCCCCGCGCAACCGTGCCCAATGCGGCAGCACCCGCTGCAAAACCGAACAACCCGCGCCGTGAAAGTGCCATCACGTGCGACGCCCTCACTTTTATTTTCCCACCATCACTTTCCCAGCATCGCTTCCTTCCATCCTTCCATTGTCGCCTCGCGCGATTTCTCGCCGCGCCCCCCGAAGATCAATTCGCTCGATCGCATACGTCTTGATGAATTTTTGTTGTGCCCGACGTTACATTGAACACCCCCCGAGCGGCCGCGGTTCCGCTATCGAGGCCATCGGTATGGTTTGGCCGACGCGCGACCAAGAATTCCACGCCACGCGAATGAAACGCGTACGCATCCCGCGCGGCTCCGGATTTCGCATGACCACTTTCTTTTTTTGACGAGCGACGCCACGGATGCGTCGCAATATTGCGATTGCCTTCGCGCGTACGTCTGCACCGGGAACATCAGACGAAGCTTGATGCCGCATCGCTCGATCGTCGCCGACACCATGACACCGGCAGAGATGATCGTTGTGCCTCTCAGGTCGGCGCCTCGCGCCACCTCAACAGGGCCCGCGACCATGACGCAGACGGATCCGGCGATCTCCCGCCCGCGCGCCTTCGCGGTCGGCAACGTCACCATCAACGTGATGACGATGGCGCAGGCGGTGAGCTCGATCATTCTCGCGGCGCGCCGCCAAGAGACCTTCACGGTCTACACGCTCAACCTCGATCACTTCGTCAAGCTGCGCTCCAATGCCGCCTTTCGCGCCGCCTACGACCAGGCGCGCTTTGTCACCGCGGACGGGTTTCCGATCGTGATCATGGGCCGGCTCGCCGGGGTTCCGGTCACCCGCACCACCGGCGCCGATCTCGTCATGCCGCTGTGCCGCGAGGCCGCGCGGCATCAGCTGCCCGTGTACCTGCTCGGCGCGACGCGACTCGCGCTGACGGCGAGCGTGCGCCGGCTCACGCGGCGCTACGGCGATCTCCAGTTCGCCGGCTGTCTCGCGCCCGGACCGAACTTCGATCCGTGGTCGGCGGACGCCGACTTCGCGATCGAGCGCGTCCGCCGGTCCGGCGCGCGCATCTGCTTTCTCGCGCTCGGCGCGCCCAAGCAGGAGATCTTCGCGGCGCGCTGTCTCGACGAGTTGCCCGGAACCGCGCTCGTCTGCATCGGCGCGGCGCTCGACTTCATCGGCGGAACGCAACCGCGCGCCTCGCATTTTGCCCAGCAGGCGGGACTCGAATGGCTTTGGCGAATGATGACGGATCCGTGGCGGCTCGCGCCACGTTATGCGCGCTGCCTCGCGGCGGTGCCGCGCCTCGTCGCGCTGAGCCTTCCCCAAATTGTAGCAGCACGGAGGCATGCCGCATGACCGGAACCATACCCCCCGAGGAAGGCATGCGGCGCACCCGCATCTGCCTGCTGCATCCGTTCGATCCGCGCGGCAGCAAGGTCGGGGGGCTGGAAACCTATATCCGCGACTTCATCGGCTTTCATCCGCCCGACGTTGACGTGCTGATCATCGGCGTCGACGGCCGCGGCGACCTCAGACTAGGCGAGACGCACTGGGCGACGTTCCGCGGCCGCACCTTCGAGTTCTTGCCGATCCTGCACTATCCCGACGAGCGCGCCCGCGAGGCCGCGCGCAGCGTGCGCGAGTCGATCACGGCGCAGTTCTTCCTCGCGCTGCTGCGCCGGTTCGGGACAGTCGCGCGTGCGATCCGCTCGCGCCGCTGCTCGCTCGACCTGCGCCGGGTCGAATATGCCTGGGTTCCGGTCGCGCTCGGCACGCCGTTCATCCAGATGCTGCATGGCGAGGGCGCGCCCAGGCTGCAGATGGATTCCCTGCTCAAGAAATATCGCTTCGTCCACCACATCGGCGAGCGCTTCGCGATGGCGACGAGCCGCAAATTTCTCTGCGTCAACCCGTTCATCACCGAGCGCCTGCAGGAGACTTATCCGCGCCACCGCGACAAGATCGACACGCTGTGGACCTGGGCCAATACCGACATCTTCCGTCCGCAGCCGATGCCGGACGCAAGCGACACGTTCCGCATCGCGTTCGCAGGCCGCCTCGACGAGTTCGAGAATCCGCCGCTGATGTTCAAGGCCATCGCGGCGCTGCGCCGCCGGCTCGAGGACAAAGTCGAATTCCACTACATCGGCACCAGCAATCCGGAGCGCTTTGCCGAATACGCCGCGATCGCCGACGTCACGGTCGCGCACGGCTTCAAGGACGCCGCCGGCATGGCCGAGACGCTTGCGGGCATGCATGCCGGCATCCTGACGTTGAACTTCGAGGGCATGCCGCGGTGCGTGCTCGAAACGCTGGCGGTCGGCCGACCCGTCGTGGCAACGCATCTGCCGCAGCTCGACGCCGTGATCCACGACGGCGACAGCGGCTTCATCGTGCCGCGTGGCGCGCCCATGGACGAGCTCGCCGAGCAGCTGGCCGACAAGTTCCTCGAGGTGCGCGCCGCGATCGTGCGCGACGAGATCGATCCGGCCGCGATCGCCCGCAAGGTCGATCCGTTCACGCCGCGCATCCAGCTCGCCCGCGTCTTCCATTTCCACCGCGAGATCCAGCGCGCCGACGCGTCGGGGGCGACGCGGGCCGCGCGCACCGCGCATTGAACGAGGGGGCGCCATGAACATCCTGCTGCTCACCAGCGAGTTTGCGCCGGCGGCCGGCGGCATCGGCACCTATGCGCGCGAGATTGCGGCGGCCGCGGTGCGGCTCGGCGCCGACGTGACGGTCGCGGCGCCCGACTATGCCGATGCGGGCGTCGCGCGCACCGACCGCGCCGCGCCCTTCCGCACCCGCCGCTTTCGCGGCGGCCTGCATTCGATGCGCGACATGCCCAACAAGGTCCGGCTCGCCCAGGCGATGATCGGCGCCGACCAGCACGATGTCGTGCATGCGGTCGACTGGCCGTTCTTCCTGCCGCTCGCGCTCGCGCGCCGCCGCACCGGCGCGCGCCTGCTGTTGAGCGTGCATGGCACCGAGATCAACGAGATGCAGACCACGACGAAGCGCCTCGCGGTGCGCCTGACCGGCGCCTTCGGCCCGCGCGCCGAGGTGGTCGCCAACAGCGGCTTTACCCGCGAGCTCTTCCTCGCGCGGTTCGACGTGCCCGCCGGCCGCGTGCGCGCCATCCCGCTCGGCGTGTCCGAGTTCTGGTTCGGTCCGCGCGCCGATCCCGCCGCGGTACGCTGCGAGCGCGGCCTCGATCCGAACGCGCTCGTGATCGTCACGGTGGCGCGGCTCACCCGCCGCAAGGGGCACCTCGCCACGCTCGCGGCCCTTCGATTGCTGCCCGAGCCGCTGCGCCGCCGGATCGTCTGGCTCATCATCGGGCCCGACGGCGAGCAGGACTATGGGACGGAGCTGCGCGCCGCCGCGGTCGCGGCGGACACCGACATTCGCTTTCTCGGCCGCCTGCCCGACGAGAACATCCGCGACATCTATGGTGCCGCCGATCTCTTCTGCCTCACCGGCGTGCCCGACCCGTCCGGCCGCGTCGAGGGCTTCGGGCTCGTCTATCTCGAGGCCGGTGCCTGCGACCTGCCGAGCGTCGCCGGCAATGTGGGCGGGGTCGCCGAGGCGGTCGTGGCCGGGCGCAGTGGATTGCTCACCGAGCCGGCGCCGCAGCCGATCGCCGACGCGATCGCGCGCCTCGCCGCGGACGAGCACCTGCGCACCATGCTGGGTCGCGGCGCGCTGACGCATGCGCGCCGGCTGAGTTGGGACCGCTGCGCGGCCGAAACCTATGGACTTGCGCCGGTCGACGACCTGCTGCTTCCGCCGATCGACGGCACGGCCGTCGTTCTCGCGCCCGCCCACGCCGCCATCGAGGCGATATCGGCGAGCCATCGCCACGGAGGCCGCTGATGCGCACGATCGTCACGCTGGCGCTCACGGCGACGCTGCTCGCCGCCACCGCGCCGCGCGCGAACGCGGAAAGCTGCACGCGCAGCCGGCAATACATCCTCACCGATTGGCCGTCGAGCTGCCGCGGCAGCCCTCGGCCTACCAGCTGCTGTTCAAGGTATGCCTGAACACGCTCACGATGTCGAACGTGCGCGATGCCTTCATCCTGCGCGACGGCGCGATCGCGATCGTGCCGATGATCGACAACGTCACCGCGACCGCCGGCACGCTGGCGCAATTCTGCCGCCGCTACCCGACCGGCGTCGCCCGCTTCATCACGCGCGGCGAGCTGCCGCTGATCGCCAGCATGGGACGCGCGGTCGACATCTCGTCGGGCAGCGCGACGTCCTGCGCGCGGATCGTCGGCCGCGCGTCGCCTTGACGCTCGAGCCGACCGAGCTTTTCACCCGACGCAAGCCACGGTCGCTCCCGCGGACGGACTGCATGCATCTTCCGGCTTGACCAGTCTCGATTACCCATGACAATGGCGCGCGACCTGGTGCGACCCGCAGATGGCGGCGGCGCATGCCTCGTCGTCCCGCCCCGCGAGATCACCGCATAACGGCAAGACCGACTTGGAGCCCTCATGGAGAAGCTGATCATCACGGTTGCGTGCGATTCCCGTACCTCCTATCCGATCAATCACCTCTGCCCGCCGCAGGAGGACATCGCCGGCGTCGCGCAGCAGTACATCGACGGCATCCATGCGGGCGCCGCGATCGCGCACATCCACGGCGTGCGCACGCTCGAGGAGTTGATGCAGGCGGACGGCAAGCAGGTCTCGAAGATCCATCACGAGGGATGGAAGGCGCTGCAGGAGGCGATCCTCGCGAAGACCGCGCCCGTGATGCAGTTCGGCGTCGCGAGCGCGCGTCTCGAGGAGAAGGTGCGCCTGATGACGCTCGGCCCCGACATGATGGCGGTCGCGTTCAACGCCCATGACGAGTACTTCAATCCCGACCCGCAGTTTCCGCCCAAGCGCATGATGGCGATCCATCCGGTCGAGGAGCTGCTCGGCTACGCCAAGGCGGCCGAGCAGCACAAGGTGACGCTCGAGGTCGAGTGCTTCCACACCGGCGCGTTCTGGAATCTCGAGTTCATCCGCCGGCAGGGTTATCTCAAGAACGCCTACACGACGCTCTTTCTCGGCTGGCCGGGCGGCACCTGGACGCCGCCGACCGAGAAGGCGCTGATCTACCTGGTCGACCACCTGCCGCCGAACTGCATCTGGAACGTGAGCGTGATGAATCCGGGCAAGCAGTGGGACCTGCTCTCGCTCGCCGTCTCGCTCGGCGGCCATGTGCGCGTCGGCTACGAGGACAATCCCTACATGGCGCCCGGCGAGCTCGCCAAGAACAACGCCGTGCTGGTCGAGCGCATGGTGAAGATCGCGCGGAATCTCGGCCGCGAGGTCGCGACGCCGCAGGAGGCGAGGAAGATCCTGGGATTGGCGCGGCAGTAGAGCGCGAGATGGGCTTCTTGAGCCGCGAATTCAGCGCCTGCGCCCCCTCTCCCCGCGCGCGGGGAGAGGGTCGGGGTGAGGGGGCGCCTCACCAAAACTTGCGTCAACGACTCGTGGAAACGCCCCCTCATCCCCACCTTCTCCCCGCACGCGAGGAGAAGGAGCGCTGGCGACGTGCTTATCTGACGTTGCCATGAACGCAACCTACGACGCCATCATCGTCGGCGGCGGCTCCGCCGGCTGCGTGCTCGCAAGCCGCCTCTCGGAGCAATCCACGCGCTCGGTGCTGCTGCTCGAGGCCGGCCGCGACACGCCGCCGGGGGCCGAGCCCGCCGACGTGCTCGATACGTTTGCGTCGTCCTACTACAACAAGTCCTACAAGTGGCCGGCGCTGACCTGCCACTGGCGCACGCGCGAGAATTCGCCGGCGACGGCCTACGACCAGGCGCGCATCATGGGCGGCGGCTCGTCGGTCATGGGCATGATCGCGCTGCGCGGCACGCCCAATGACTATGCCGAGTGGGTCGCGCTCGGCGCGGCGGGCTGGGGCTGGGACGACGTGCTGCCCTACTTCAAGAAGCTCGAGCACGACCTCGATTTCACCGACGACGCGCACGGGCAAACGGGGCCGACGCCGATCCGCCGCACGCCGCCCGCGCAGTGGGCGCCGCTGTCGCGCGCCGTGCATCAGTATGCGCTGGAACGCCAGATGCCGTACCTCGCCGACATGAACGGCGACTTCCGCGACGGCTACGGCTCGCTGCCGATGAGCAGCACGGCCGAGCGACGCGCATCGGCGGCGATCTGCTATCTCGATGCGAGCGTGCGGGCGCGCAAGAACCTTGCTATCGCGTCAGCCGCGACCGTCACGGAATTCATCCTCGCGGGGACGCGTGCGGTCGGCGTCAAGGCCGTCATCGCCGGCATGCCGCAGGAGTTCCGCGGCGCCGACATTATACTGTGCGCCGGCGCGCTCCACTCGCCCGCCATGCTCATGCGCGCCGGCATCGGGCCGGCGGCCGACCTTAAGTCCCTCGGCATCCCGGTCCTCGCCGACCTCGCCGGCGTCGGCCGCAATCTGCAGAACCACGCGCTCCTGTTCATCGCGGCGCACCTGCGGCGCGGCGCGCGGCAATCGCCGGCGGTGCGGCCGCATCCGATGACGTGCTTTCGCTACTCGTCCGGATTCCCCGGCGCGCCCGTGAGCGACATGTACATCGCGGCGCACAGCAAGTCGTCGTGGAGCGCGCTCGGCGCCCGCATCGCCAACTTCAACGCCACCCTGTTCAAGCCGCGCGCGACCGGGCGCGTCACGCTGACGACGGCCGATCCGGCGGCGCCGCCGCGCGTCGAGTTCAACTTCACGGGCGACGAGCTCGACCTCACGCGCCTGATGGACGGCTTCCGCCGCATCGTCGAGCTCGTCTCCTATGCGCCGATCCGCAAGCTGTGCACCACCGTCTTTCCAGTACGCTTCACCGACCGCATCCGCCGGCTCAACCAGCTCAACCGCGCCAATGCGATCCGCAGCGCGCTGATCGCCGGCGCGCTCGACGCGGTGCCGGGGCTGAGCGACATCGTCTTCCGCCAGCTCACCGGCGGCGCGTCGACCTCGCCGCGCTGGTGCAGGACCGCGCGGCGCTGGCGGAGCACGTCCGCCAGAACGTCGCCGGCACGTTTCATGTCTGTGGCACCTGCCGCATGGGCCGCGCCGGCGACCGCGACGCCGTGGTCGACACGCAAGGTCGCGTGCGCGGCATCGCGGGCCTGCGCGTGGTCGACGCTTCGATCATGCCGTCGGTCCCGCGCGGCAACACCAATATCCCGACCATCATGCTGGCCGAGAAGATCGCCGCCGACATCTCGCGCGCGCTCGCCTGAGGAAACCATGGCCTGTCCGCGCACCATCGATTGCCACACGCACATCCTCGGCGAGCAAGCGATGCGCCGGCTCGCCAAGGAGTTGCCGAAGGTCGCGCCCGTCATGGACCGGCGCGGCGACCCGGCGTGCAAGCTGATCATCGACGGCGCCGTCGTGCAGGACCCGTTTCCGCGCGAGTTGTGGGACACCGAGCAGCGCCTGCGCGACATGGATGCGTCCGGCGTCGACACACAGGTGCTGGCGCCGACGGTCTTCACGTTCTTCTACCAGCACGAGCCGGCGCTCGGACTCGCCTGCGCGGCGCTGCAGAACGACGAGATTGCGGCCGAGGTGACGCGGCATGCCGGCCGCTTTATCGGGATCGGCGGGGTTCCGCTGCAGGATCCGGCGCTCGCCGCGCAGGAGCTCACGCGCGCGATGACGACGCTCGGGCTGCGCGGCGCCATGATCGGCACGCATGTGCGCGGCCGCAATCTCGACGACCCGGCGCTGGAGCCATTCTGGGCCGCCGCCGAGACGCTCGGCGCTTTCATCTTCATCCATCCGCACGGCGGCGCCGGCGCCGAGCGGCTCGGCTCATATTATCTCAAGAACCTCGTCGGCCTGCCGTTCGAAACCACGATCGCGGGCGCGTGCCTGGTGTTCGGTGGTGTGCTCGAGCGCCATCCTGGTCTCAATATCTGCCTGTCGCATGGCGGCGGCTTCCTGCCCTACCAGGCGGGCCGCTTCCGCCACGGCTACGAGGTGCGCCGCGAGGCGAAGGTCAATCTCAATGGCTCGCCCGAGGCGTCGATCGCACGCCTCTACTACGACACGATCCTGCACTCGCGGCCGACTTTCGAATTTCTTATCGCTTCCGCCGGCGCCGATCACGTGCTGCTCGGCAGCGACTACCCGTTCGACATGGGCAATCGCGACTGCGTCGCGCGCGTCGAGGCGCTTGCGATTCCGCGTGCCGATCGCGATCTTATCCTCGGCGGCTATGCGGATTGTCTGCTCGGGACACCATTTCCGTCACCCTGAGGTGCTCGGCCGCGCAGCGGCCGAGCCTCGAAGGGCCTGCGCGGTGCCATTTGCGCGCTTGCTGACTCGCTTCGGCCGATTATCCTTCAAGGCTCGCTTCGCTCGCGCCTCAGGATGACGCGTTTAGGTATAGCTTGACGTGATGCAACTTCGCCCCTTCGGCACCACCAACCTCCGTGTCTCCGCGGTCGGCCTCGGCTGCAACAATTTCGGCGTGCGGCTCGACGAGGCCGCGGCGCAGAAGGTCGTGCATGCAGCGCTCGATGCCGGCGTTACCCTGTTCGACACCGCCGACATCTACGGCAACCGCGGCGATAGCGAGCGCATGCTCGGCCAGGCGCTGGGGCCGCGGCGCAAGGACGTTGTGCTGGTCACCAAGTTCGGCCTGCCGATGGACGGTACCGGCCGCCGCCAGGGCGGATCGCGCCGCTACGTGCCGCGGGCCCTGGAGGCGAGCCTCAAGCGGCTCAAGACCGAATGGATCGACGTTCTACTACTTCCACCGCCCCGATCCGGCGACGCCGATCGAGGAGACCTTGGCGGCGCTCGATGCGCTCGTGCGCGCCGGCAAGGTCCGGCACATCGGCTGCTCCAATTTCTCGGCGACGCAGATCCGCAGCGCGCAGGAGGCGGCGCGCCAGAACGGCGTCACGCCCTTCGCCGCCACGCAGGATCAGTACAATCTGCTGGCGCGCGAGATCGAGCGCGAGGTGGTCCCGGCGATCGAGGCCGAGAAGCTCGCGCTGCTGCCCTACTTCCCGCTCGCGAGCGGCATGCTGACCGGCAAGTACCGGCTCGGCCAACCGTTGCCGGAGGGCACGCGGCTCGCCAACGCGCGCTACTCCGACCGTTTCCTCAACGACGAGAATTTCCGCATCGTCGAGCGCCTGCAGGACTTCTGCGCCGCACGTGGTCGCACGCTGCTCGAGCTTGCGTTCGGCTGGTTGCTGGCAAAGCCGTTCGTCGCCGGCGCGATCGCGGGCGCGAGCACGCCGGAGCAGTTGCGGCAGAACGCGGGCGCGGTCGGCTGGGAGCTCGGCGCCGAGGAGATCGCCGAGGTCGACCGCATCAGCCGCCGTGCAGCGAGATAATATTTGTCGCCGCTGTGCTTATTGTGCCGTCAGGCCGCCGTCGACCACCATGCCCGATCCGGTCATGAAGCCCGCATCGTCGGACGCCAGGAACACGATGCCGCGTGCGATGTCCTCGGCGACGCCGAGCCGCCCGATCGGGTGCTGGCGCACCGCGACGTTGCGGGCACCGTCGACGTTGTTGCTGCCGGCCTGCCTCGCCCGCGACGCGAAGGTCTGCGCGCCCATGTCGGTGTCGATCACGCCGGGATGGATCGAGTTGACACGGATCCGCCAGCCCTTGCGGCCGAACGAAAGGGCGGCCGACTTGGTGAACAGCGTCACGCCGCCCTTGGTCATCGAGTAGAGCGGGTCGAGCTGCGAGCCCACAATGCCTGCGATCGACGCAAGGTTCACGATCGCCGAGCCGTGCCGGCTCGACTTGCCGCTCTCGGCGAGCGCCGGGGCGCATGCCTTGGTGCCGAGCCAGACCCCCGTCATGTTGACGGCGACCAGGCGGCTCCAATCGTCCATGGTCGCATCCATCAGGTCCTTGCCGAGAAAAATGCCGGCGTTGTTCACGAGAATGTCGAGCTTGCCGAATTCGCTCGGTGGCCGTCGCGACGGCAGCGGTCCATGACGCCTCCGCGGTCACGTCGAGGGCGAGGGCCAGTGCCGTCCCGCCGCCGTCGGTGATCTCCCGAGCGGTCTCGCGCGCGCGCTCGCCCAGCACGTCGCCGAGGACAACGCTAGCGCCCGCCGCCGCCATCTTGCGGGCCGTCTCGGCGCCGATGCCGCGCGCCGCACCCGAGATCAAGGCGATCTTTCCATCCAGACGATTTATGACCGCGTTCCTATCCACAGCCGGACATACATATCGAGTGTAGTATGATTTGATTGAAGCGCATGCGAGCGTCCAACGGGAGAGTGACATGGGTAGGGGTCTGCTGGTCGCCGCGTTCGATTTCTCGACCGCGCATGCCGACGAGTTCCATGATTGGTACGATCTGGAGCACATTCCCGAGCGCAGGGCGGTGCTGGGATTTGGCGTTTGTGAACGTTGGATCGGCGACGAGCAGCCGGCCCTCTCGGTGGCCACCTACGATCTCGACTTGGTCGACGTGTTGCGCAGCAAGGCCTATGCCTCCATCGCCTACGGCAACCTGTCGGTCTGGTCGAAGCGCGTAACCGCGATGTGCAAACGGTTGGTGCGGTTCGAGGGCACGCAGATCGGGCCTGGCGAGGCGGCGGTGCCGGATGGAGCCCCGGCGCTGCTGCTCAATGCGATGAACGTCGCGCCTGAGGCCGAGGACGATTTCAATGCATGGTACGACGAGGAGCATCTCGTCGCGCTGGCCGGGGTCCCGGGCGTTTTGGCTGGCCGGCGCTACCGGTCGACGGAGGCGGGCGGTGGTACGCATCGCTACGTTGCAATCTATCACCTCGAGTTGCCGGACGTGGCCCGGAGCACCGCGTGGAAGGCCGCCGTCGATACTCCCTGGAGCGCCCGGGTGCGCCCGCACTTCCGCGACCGCATCCGCGTCCTGACGCACCGTTACGTTCGCGGCGGTTGAGCAAGCGGCGATCACGCGAGCGCGGCCACGCCCATGGCGCGACCAAAGCGCCGGCCACACTCGAGGAAATCGCCGTACTTGCGGTGCACCGCAGTGTGCTGCGCGCAGGTGAGCAGCAGCCGGTCGCGGTCGAAGCCGCGGTTCTTGGCGTAGCCCTCGAGCAGGCACCGCGATTTTTTGGTTATGCGGATCGCGACCAAACCAGTTATTGAGCGGCGGCCGTCCCTCTGATCCTGGCTTGGGCCAGAGCGCGTTGGAGAGTACCGTCCGTCTGCACACTCTTTACGAACCTAGAGACATAGGCGAGCGCGGCCGGGTGACCCTTCGGGATTGCGATGGCAATGTGTTCAACACCCCACCGACCAGCAAGCACCTGGCCACCGTCGAGCTGATCCGCCATCTCGAACAGGATGGATTTATTGGTAGCAAATGCGTCGAGCTCTCCTGATCAACTTTGGCAAGGTTTGCTCGGATGTGCTGCCTCTCGTCACTCCTACCCGCGCGCCGGCTTTGTCGATCTGATCGATACTTGTTATCGGAGATCCCGCAGGCACGAGGTAGCCAAGTTCCAGCAAAAGCAAATCAGGGGTGAAATCCACGACTTTAGCCCGCTTTGGCGAGGCATTGCTGACGGCAAAGTCGACCTGCCCGGCCGCCATCGCATCTATCACTTCCTCAATCCGTTTGAATTGCACGAGCTCGAAAGTCGCGCTGATCCGCTGGGCGAGCTCCCTGCCAAGATCGACGACGAGGCCATGCCGTTCGCCGGAGGGAAGAATCACCATGTTGAGTGGGCTTCCGGGGTAGGCTCCGACGCGCAACTTGCGGCCTGGAGCCAATTGGCCGACGGCGTCGCTATCCTGAGCCAATGCAGTCGTGGCGGCGAGGAGTACAATGGAAATGGCGACAGTGGCCATCGTTGATAGTCGCGTCGACACGGCGCACGTCCGATTTAAGTATAACGGTCATCCGGATCGTGGAAGAACGATCACGTCCCTGTCAACTTGCGGCGGTCTACTTCGGCTTATGGCACTCGGGCTCACATGAGTCTCGACGTGCGCTTCGCCCGAGCCGCAGTGTCTTCATGCGAGCGCGGCAACACCCATGGCGCGGCCAAAGCGCCGGCCGCACTCGAGGAAATCGCCGTACTTGCGGTGCACCGCCGTGTGCTGCACGCAGGCGAGCAGCAGGCGGTCGCGGTCGAAGCCACGGTTCTTCGCATAGTCCTCGAGCAGGCACTGGGCGATTTCCTGGTTGTGCGGGTCATTGCCGAGCCGGCACGCCGTCAACGCGAGCTGCTGCA
This sequence comes from uncultured Pseudomonadota bacterium, assembly GCA_963703755.1. Classification (GTDB taxonomy): domain Bacteria; phylum Pseudomonadota; class Alphaproteobacteria; order Rhizobiales; family Xanthobacteraceae; genus JAVDCA01. The sequence goes on along the minus strand of CAVPGG010000224.1, from coordinate 8,979 downwards.
CCAGGGGTTGGCGATCGCCGCCGCTCGCGAGATAGGCCCTGGTCCAGGCGACGGCCTGCCGCCCGTCGAGCGCCACCACGGCCGCCATGATCCGCTCCAGGAGCTGCGGCTGGCTCATGCGCTCGGCGCCGGCGGGAGCCTCGGCCGGATAGGTATTCCCCTCGCCGATATTCTTCTGATGCCAGGCGGCGCGGTTGAGGAACGAGGCCGCCGCATAGAGCAGCTTCAGGCGCTGCGGATGCGCGAATGTGTCGTAGAACCAGCCGAGCGTGTTGCAGTACTCGTAGCAGTGTTGCGAGATGGAGAAGTTGAGGCTTTCCTGCGTTTCGAGCAGCACCTGGGCGGCGCCGATCTGCAGCACGTCGAGGATCTGGCGCGGCCCTTTGCCGGCGAGCAGCAGCCGGCTGAGCTGCTCGAGATAGAGCGGCTCGTGCGCCCGCAACACGATCTCGAGAAATGCTTCCGCCTCGGCGGTCGTGAGCGGCTCGGCGTTCGCCAGCAGCGCAAGTTCCTTCGCGGTCGTGCCGGCGTAGGGGACGGCGGAGATCTTCTGCTGTTCCAGGTAGTGGGTGATGCAGTTGCACGCCATCTCGTAGGTCGAATACCAGCGCGGGCCGACCGCGATATCCAGCGCGCCGGCATAGAGCACGCCGTGCGCGTCATCCCAGCCGATCGCCGTGCCCAGTTCGACCGTGGCGCGCGCCCGATAGGACTTGTGGCCGGTTGTGTAGGAGCGGTTGAGAAAGGCGCGGTCCTGCAGATCGATGAGGCCCGCGAACGCCAGCTCGGCGAGCACCGTCTTGCGCTCGGCCTCGTTGCGCATGAGGCCGAGAAAGACCCGATAGGCTTCGATCACGCGCCCGCGATGCACGAGCGTGAGCCAGTGGTCGAGGCGGTCGCGCAACGACCCCTCGAGATGCTCCGGCTCCTGATCCGGCCAGTGCACGACCGGCTTCGGCGGCGCGCCTTTCTGCGGTGCCATACCGCGCGCGTAGTGACCCGGCGCCTTGTTGATCTTCTGGTTCCAGATGTCGAGACCGGTCGGGATGTACCAGATGGTCTGCGCCATCGGCAGTCCAGCCATCTCGGTCGGCAACCACTTCGACAGGTGCAGCGTGGCTCGCGCACTCAGGAGGCAATGGTCGTTGTTGACGAAGTTGACGAAGCCATCATCAATTCGCTCGTGATACGGGACGTGCGTGTAGGGCCCGTGGATGCGCACGGCCTCGCGCAGCATCTCGGCGAGCGGCCGGCCGTCGCGCACCAGATCATAGTAGCATTCACTGGCGCCGATCTGGTCGCGCGCGAGGATGCGATCCTCGAGCTTTTCGTAGCGACCACGCGCACACGCACCCTGGGTACCCGTGGCTGCAGCAAGCGACATGGCGTGGCTCCCTGCTTGACGAGCCTCCGTCTCGGGCTCGCTCATGATGATGTCACATCGGGGAGGAAGATGGGAGGGCATCGCGTCGTCGGACGGCGCCGTGAAATAGCGCATGTTCCGGCGAAGTGGACGCCGGTTCGCCGACAAGAACATGCGCCAAATAAAGAAGGCTAGAGCACGTTCCGATTCCACCGGAACGGAATGTGCTCTAGCCGAGCGCGCGCCGCCCCTCGACGCGACCGGCCTTCCCTTGACGCGCATCGACGCGTCACCGACTATCCGTCGACATGCAGTGCGCAAAGCGAAAGGCATCCGCCATGCTGGACCGGACGCAGGACGAGATCGGCCGGCTGATCGGGCCGGGACGCGTGCACCGCCACGTCTACACCGACCCGGAGGTCTTCGAGCTGGAGATGGAGCGCATCTTCAGCCGCGCCTGGCTGTTCGTCGGCCACGCCAGCCAGGTGCCGAAGCCGGGCGACTACTTTACCACCGACCTCGGCCGCCAGCCGGTGATCATGACGCGCCACCACGACGGCAGCGTTCACGTGCTGCTCAACCGCTGCACCCACCGCGGCGCCAAGGTCGCCAACGAGCGCTGCGGGCACGGCACGCGGCTCGTCTGCCTCTATCACGGCTGGACGTTCGACATGGACGGCGCGCTGGTCGGCGTGCCGGTGCCGGAAGGCTGCGCCGAAGGCTTCCGCAAGGAGGAGTTCGGTCTCGCGCGCGCCCCGCGCGTCGGCGAATACCGCGGCTTCGTGTTCGCGAGCCTCGCCGCCGGCGGGCCGAGCTTCGAGGACCATATCGGGCCGATGAAGCGCAACATCGACGACCTGGTCGACCGCGCGCCTGACGGTGAGCTCGCGTTCGATGCCGGCATGCACCGCTATGCCTATGACGGCAACTGGAAGCTCCAGATCGAGAACGTGCTCGACAGCTATCACGTGCCGTTCGGCCACGCCTCGACGGTCAACAAGGACGGCGTGCAGTTCGCCCGCCGCGAGGGCGACCAGCAGGGCGCGAAGGTGGTCGAGGTCAAGAAGGAGAGCACCGCGGCGAGCTGGAAGGAGCGCAAGAGCTTCACGGCCGGCAACGGCCACGGCTGGACCAGCAACACCAGCCTCGACGACGGCAAGCGCTCGAGCCCGACCTTCGATGCCTACAAGCGCGCGCTCGCCGACAAGGCCGGCGCCGCGCGGGCCGAGGAGATTCTGAGGCCGCGGCTGCACAACTCGCTGATCTACCCGAACATGTCGATCATGGGCCTCAACATCCATGTGCGCGTGATCAAGCCGATCGCGGTCGACCGCACCGAGGTCAACATCTATCCGGTGCGCCTCGTCGGCGCGCCGGCCGCGATGAACTCGGCCAACATCCGCCTGCTCAACGTGACGCACTCGGCCGCGTCCTTCGTGCAGACCGACGACCTCGAGGCCTTCGCGCGCGCGCAGAAGGGCCTGCGCTCGACCGCGACCGACTGGGTCGACATCTCGCGCGGCCTCGGCGCCGAGGAGCCCGACCGCGAGCTCAACGCCACGCGCGAGCTCGCGACCCACGAGATGGTGGTGCGCGCCCAGTACAAGGCGTGGGCCGGCTACATGCGCGAGGCGATGTGATGGCCGAGTCGGTGCCGGTCGGCGGCGTGGCGGGCATCGACCGCCGGCCGTTCGAGGATTTCATCGTGCACGAGGCGCGCCTGCTCGACGCGCGGCGCTTTCGCGACTGGATGGCGCTGTTCGCCGATGACGGCACCTACTGGGTTCCGTCCGTGCCGGACCAGGCGAATCCCTTCGACCAGGCCTCGCTGTTCTACGACGACCGCGACCTGATGAAGACGCGCGTCGACCGCCTGGAGCATCCGCGCATCCACGTGCAGACGCCGCCGTCGCGCACCGCACATCTCATCGGCAATGTCGTGGTCGAGGCGGCGGATGCGGCGAAAGGCGAGTATCTCGTCGGCTCGACCCTGATCATGGCCGAGTCGCGCGAGGACAAGCAGCGCCTGTTCGCGGGCCGCCAGCAGCATCGCCTGCGCCGCGACGGTGCGAGCTTCCGCATCGTGCAGAAGCGCGTCGACCTGATCAATTGCGATGGCGCGTTCGACGCGATGGCGGTGCCGATCTAGGTGCCGGGCGCATTTTGTTCTTGGCCGCAGAACTCAATCGCGATTAACTGGCACCGTGCGGCGAGCTGCCGACGCGACGGCGATGGTTCCCGTATCCGATGGTCGGCGTGTCCATCGACGGATGCGATCGACCGCGCGATGGCCGAGAAGCTGAAGCTAATGGCCGAGAAGCTGAAGTTGATGTTACGGTTTCTATCTCAAGTTGTAATATTTAACGGAGACAATCAGTTTTCAATTTTGGCAGAACGAACCCGAAAACCTAACGATTTCAATGAGAGCCCGCTGCGGGCACCGGCTCGGGATGGCGCCGCGTCGTGCATCGCGGCCGGGCGCATCACTGTGAGCGCGCCGCGCCGAAAGCGAGCCTACTGATTTCATGTCCTTGGCTCGAAGAAGAAGTGGATTGCAATAAGGATCGATCGCGCAGTTAAAATATTCTTTTTTTCCGATCTCTATTGGCGAGAGACAAAATAATATTCTACTTACAGCCCCAAGCGATTTCGGTTGGCGCGCCCTTTCGGCGCCAGCCGAGCGCGCACCAAAAGGGCATCCGCCATGGCCAATATCGATGTGCATCAGAACCCGCCCGTGGCGCCGCCGCTGCGCTGGCGCGAGCTCTACCTGAAGGAGGACTGGTGGGCGATCTGGCTCGGGCTCGGCATCGTGGTCGCGGCCTTGGCGCTGTTCGCGCGCGGCGCCAGCATCGGCTGGCTCGCCGTGACGCCGCCGAAGTGGTCGAACTTCGCGCAACTCGGCGCGCATTTCGCCGCCGCCTGGCCGCGCTACATCGTGCAGTTCGTCGCCTGGCTCGGCGTGTTCAGCCTAGCGCTCACCGCGCTCGGCCACCGGGCGCGCGACTTCGTTCCGTCGTTCATCTTCCTCTATGTGCTGTCGGTCGCGATTTTCGTCTTCGGCCAGTGGGAGAAGGCGAGCACCTACAACCTCGAGCCGCCGCTGGTCGCGCTCGCGCTCGGCCTCGTGCTGTCGAACCTCGTCGGCCTGCCGCGCTGGCTCGATGCCGGCTTTCGCGTCGAGTTCTACATCAAGACCGGCATCGTGCTGCTCGGCGCGACGCTGCCGTTCACGCTCGTCGTCTGGGCCGGCCCGGCCGCGATCGTGCAGGCCTCGATCGTCTCGCTCGTCACCTTTGCGGTGATCTATTGGGTCGGGACGAGGCTCGGCCTCGACAAGCGGCTGGCCGCCACGCTCGGCGCGGGCGGCGCCGTGTGCGGCGTCTCGGCCGCGATCGCCATCGCGGGCGCGGTCGGCGCCAAGAAGGATGCCGCGCCGATCGCCATCACGTCCGTCATCGTCTGGGCGATCGCGATGATCTTCGTGCTGCCCTTCGTCGCGCAGTATCTGCATCTCTCGGCCGGCGTCGGCGGCGCCTGGATCGGCACCTCGGAATTCGCCGATGCGGCAGGATTTGCGGCAGCGCAGACCTATGCGGGCCTCGCCGGCCACGGCGCGGTCGCCGGCAATCCCGACCAGGCGGTGTTCGCCTACACGCTCATCAAGGTGGTCGGCCGCGACGTGTGGATCGGCATCTGGGCCTTCGTGCTCGCGATCGTCGCGACCACCCGGTGGGAGCGCGCCGAGACCGGCCGCAAGCCGGACGCCGCGGAGATCTGGTGGCGCTTCCCCAAATTCGTCATCGGCTTCCTCGTCGCCTCGCTGCTCATCACGCTCGTGACCACCGGCTACGGCCTCGCCGACTACAACAAGACGGTCGTGCCGGCGCTGGTCGCGCCGATCCGCGACCTGCGCACCTGGGCCTTCATCTTCTGCTTCCTCAGCATCGGCCTCACCACCCGTTTCCGCGAACTGGCGAGCGCCGGGACGAAACCGTTCCTCGCCTTTAGCGCCGGCGCGGTCGTCAACGTGATCCTCGGCCTGATCCTGTCGGCGGTCGTGTTCGCGTCGCACTGGGAGAACCTCGCGCGCTGAGGTACGCCGCATGAGCCACGATGCCGCACAAATCCGGGAGTGCCGTGCCTGTCGGCACTTCCGCAACGACGCGAAATTCCTGGAGACGGCCTTTCCGGGATTGACCTCGATGAGCTCGGGCTTCGGCTCGACCCGCGCGGACGACGGCATCTGCCTGCGCCACGACCGCTATCTCGGCGCACGCGCCTCGTGCGCGGATTTCTCGGCGGCGCACGCGCAATCTCCGTGATCTCTTGCCGCACCTGGACGTTGGCTCGGCGACATCCCGGCCGACCGAATTGTGCTAATCCTTCGTCACAGGGGCGCCGCGACGGCCAGCCGCCGCGTCGGTAGCCCGGTCGCGGCCAACGGCCTCAGGTCTGACGGTTGATAAGTACCGGTCGTTTTGGCGTCTGGAACCAGACGTGGGGAACCTCCAGGGTGAGTACGACCGGGTCTGGGCACGGTGGCGGCTTACTTCCGCAACGATCCGTGGATTATCGGCTACGACCCGATGAACGAGCCGTTCTCGTGGTCCCTGCTCGATGTCGGGCATCGTGAGCTGGACGCACAACTCGAGTGCTTCTACACCGGCCACGGCCGCCCGGGGCGGAACGCCAATCTGCACCTGACCGTGGCTTGCCCGGCCGATGACCCGACGGTGGGGCTCGTCCCAACGATCGAGGCGAATGACCCCAATCATCTGATCTTCTATGAACCGGACATCTTCACCAGGCACGGCATCATCAACTACGTGGGGCCGATGGACTTCCCCCACCTTGTCTTCAACTTCCATGCCTACTGCCCGCAGCGCAGCGGCGTGACCGGTGACCCCACCAACATAGCGGCCTCCGCGAAGAGCGTGAGCAGGAACATCAAGCTCACGCCTCCGAACGTCCGGCACTGGCCTCTTCGGCCCAGCCCGGAGGCCCGGCGTTGTTCATGAGCGAGTTCGGGGCTTCGGGTGATCCGTCGCTGCTCCACACCCTCACCGCGGATGCCAATGAACAGTTCCTCGGGTGGACCTTCTGGGCCTGGAAGTACTTCGACGATCCGACCGGGAGCTCCGATGAGGCGCTGGTCGACGCCAACGGGCAACTCAAACCAACAGCGCCAGCCTGGTGCAGACCTATCCCGAGGCCATCGCCGGAACGCCCATCTCGATGACGTTCAATCCCACGACGGGCTCGTTCGCCCTGACCTACGTGCCCGATCCGAACGTCACTGCCCGACAATCCTCGCCGTGCCGGCCCTGCATTACCCAAACGGCTACTGCGCTTCTGCGGTCGGGGCTCGAGTCACGTCCGCGCCTCGCACGTCACACGTCGACCTGGAAAACGCCGCGGGGGCGACGATAGTTCGAGTTTCGGTTACTGCGGGAGGGTGTCAATGACGGCATGGTGTGACGATTCTTATCGGTTCTTTATTGCCTTCTCGCGATCTTTTGAAAGACGTTCGCTCATATGACAACGTCCAATCCGGTCCCAACAAGGAGGGGGGCCATGAGCCAGCACGATATTCCACGCAACCCCGGCGGCGCACCGCCATCTCCACCCGTTGGCCGAGACGGCGGTGAACCGACAATCATCCAGACGCCGTCGCCCAGCCGCTCAGAAGAAGAGACAAGCCGAAGCGGGCCCCCACCGGGCTGGACGACGGCGCCCGACCCCGCCTGGAGAACCGGCTTTGGCCCGCTGGGCCCACACGGGGCAGCCGACCTTTGGCATTCGTGGCAGGAGTATTGCACTCGTCTTGCTAGCGATTCTCGCCGGAGTAGGCATCGGCAGCATGGTGTGGGGTGGAGCGAGCCAGTCTTCCTTTAATGGGGCTTCCTTGCAGGCCGCCCCGAACTCGGCAGCGTCGGGCATTGCCCGAAAAGTTGACCGGGCGGTCGTCGACATCGACGTCACGCTCGGTTATCAAACCGACACGGCGGCCGGAACCGGGATTGTCCTGACCTCGACCGGTGAGGTGCTCACCAACAATCATGTGATCAACGGCGCAACGGCCCTCCAGGTTCACGACATCGGCAATGGACGGACCTACAAGGCAACGGTCCTCGGCTATGCCCCCTCGGGCGATGACGCGTTGCTGAAGCTCCAAGGGGCGTCGCACCTTGCCACCGTCCATCTGGGCAACTCCTCGAAGCTGAAGGCCGATGCTGCGGTGGTTGCGATCGGCAACGCCGGGGGGAACGGCGGGACGCCGAGCGCCGCCAGCGGAAAGGTGACGGCCCTGAATCAGTCGATCACCGCCAGTGATCCCGGAGGCGCGACGTCCGAGCAGCTGACCGGGCTTATCGAGACCAACGCCGCCAGCGTCCCCGGGGACTCCGGGGGACCCCTGGTCAACCCGTCTGGTCAAGTGGTCGGCATCAACGTCGCGGCCTCGAACGGCTTTGTGTTCGGTGGGTCCGATGCCACGCAGGGCTATGCCATACCCATCAACACCACGAAGGCGCTCGCGCAACAGATCGCCCGTGGCCAAGCTTCCTTGACGGTGCACATCGGGTCAACGGCTTTCTTGCGGCAAAGCTTCCGAACAGCAGGCCTGCGGCCTTATCGGTTTCTGCTTTGACGATGTTAAAGATGTGAGCCGGGACGGCCTTGCTCCGGAAGCGGTCGAGATCATGGGTTAACGGCTCCCCCTTATACAAGGCTGCGCGATGAATATAGTCCTGAGTTTGCAGCGGGACTCGATCATCATTTCAGCAGCCTCTATTCCAAGCGGAGGTTTTTCCGGGTATTGAGTCACATGATCCACATAGAAAACCCCGCCGCCTAGCGCGCCGAGAACCGCAGGCAGGCTATAGATGATGTCGCCGAGTTTTCCGCTATGTCGAAAGGTATTCAATTGCTATTCCAATTCGGTTCTAGTCTTGTTCGGTTCAAGCACACCGATACTGCGGGCCACACTGCGCAGGCTTTGAACCCACACCCTGGGCAGGAAGGACTGCGCGCTCACGCCGATCTGAAAGAGGTCGGCGCCCTGAAGCGGGATTCTGAATTCCTGCATGCGAAAGACCGGAATGAAGGCGTTCAACAGCCCGTTTTCACTGCGTACTCCAGGACTGCCGGCTGGATAGTTTCACCGGGAGAAAGCTAGTCAATCACATCTCCCAGTGTTGAAAGCATTTTTCGGAATATCAGAAACGTGCCGGAGAACCGTCGCCCGCCCGCAAAAGCCTGTCCACTAGATCGCCGAGGCTGCCCGAGGTAGGAGAGCGATCCCAGCGGAAGGGAATCCATAAACCTCTCGATGAGGCGCTTGAGGAGGTTGCGGGAGACTTCGTCCTTCGAGACGCTGACTCCGATAGAGCAGCCAGAATCTGCCCTTCGTCACGCAGGGGCAGCGCCACGAAGAGAAGGATCAGGGATCGTCTCTCGGAGATTGTCAGAGCGCCCGTCAGGGCCCAATCCAACAACACGATGTCGCCGGTCGCCTGGTCGACACGCAGATTTCCCACATGGGGATCGGCATGGAAAGGAGAGATTTCCTCGGTGGAGAAAAGAGGACGGGCCACCAGGGACTCGACCAGTCT
>CAVPGG010000223.1:0-17832 GCA_963703755.1 uncultured Pseudomonadota bacterium | reverse complement strand
ACTGCCGCTTCTGCTGCTTCTTGCCGGGTCGTCGTCCGTGGCGATGGGGCAGCGCGCACGATATCGCCGGCAAAGGCGTGGCCGATCCAGGCGCGATGATCGAAGCGATAACGCGGCTGGAACGCAGCGTCGCGCAGCAGGCGCCGAGCGCACTGGTGGGCAGCGGCGAGTCGGCAAGATCGCCGGCGCCGCCGACGCCGGCCATCGGCCTGGAAGACTGTTTGCATTTGCGTGCCGGCGCCACGTCCATCGGATCGGCGGCGGGCCATCGGCGACTGTTTCCGGCGCCTTGCCGGGCAGCACGACGACACGGGTGCCGACCTGGACGCGGCTGTAGAGGTCCTCGACGTCTTCGTTGAGCATGCCGACGCAGACCTGGACCAAACATACTGCTGCCGCAGGCGCGGGCCGGCGCCGTGAAGGGGATCGCGACCACGACCGCGAAGCGCAGCGCGCTCGCGCCCGACATTCCGACCGCGGCCGAGAGCGGCATGCCCAACCTCGAGTTCGCCTCGTGGTACGGCATCTGGGGGCCGAAAGGGCTGCCGGCCGACACGGTGGCGTGGCTCAGTACCGCCGTGAACGACGCGACCGCAGACCTCGCCAAGGCCGGCCGCTTCGCGGCGCTCGGCCAGGAGCCGATCACCGGATCGCCGGACGATTTCGCGCGCTACATCGCCGAGGATTTCAAACGCAGCGAGGCGCTGCTGAGGGCGGCGAAATTCCAGCCGATGTAGGCCAATACCAATCCTTAACATCTCCGATTCATCGTTGCGGAATGGAACGCGCCGCCGCGAACGCTCGCATCCTTCTCAGCCCGCACGAAATCGGACCTGAAGCGAATTGGCACGCGTGGCTTCATCCAATCGCGACGTGCACGAAATTCAGGCGCGACCTGCTGCAACCCGTTCGCGCGTCCGCGCGTTCGCCTTGAATGCATTTCCGATGATCAACGCCCATTACGGGAAGGTACCATGCGCCAGACACAGCCGACACGCCCAATCGCTCCGACACGCTTGATTGCGCTCCTGGTCGAGGCCGATCAGGAGCGGCGCGCGCTCGTCGCGACGCTGCTCGAGGAGAGCGAGTTCGACGTGATCGAATGCGACAGCGCCGAGGCTGCGCTCGCGGTCGTCGCGATGAAGGGCGACGACATGGCGATGGTGGTGACCGACGTCGCGCTCGCGGGGCGGCTCGACGGTGTCGAGCTCGCGCAGAATCTCGAAGCGAACCGCCCGGACATGCCTGTGATCGTGATGTCGGCGGACCCGAGCGCGGGCGCGAGCGAATTGCCCGACAACGTCATCCAGCTCGGGCGGCCGTGGCGGCCGTTGGACATGCTGATTGCCGCCAAGCGCGCCCGCCGGGCCGCGTAGGCGGAGCAGCCGGCGCGCAACCGTTTCCTTGCGCATGACCCGAGATCGTACGCCGGCGAGGAAACCTCGCCAGCGCATCATTTGCCGTGCGCCCACGCGCGTCGGGGCAGAAGCGAAGCAAGCACCGCCCGCTACGTCGACGTGCCGCCCTGCTTGATGCAGGCGGCGCGGAAGGTCCGCCGATCCTTGCCGTGCAGTTGCTTCTCGTTGGCCTGCGCGGAGCACGCCTGCGAGACCTTCTTCTTCTCGTCGGGGCTGAGCTTGGGCTTGGCGGTCTTGGCCGCCGTGGGCGGCGCCGCGGTGACAGCGGCCGGAGCAGCGGGCGCTGCCGGGGCGGCCGGCGATTGCGCGAATGCCGCGCCGGTGCCGATCGCGAAGCAAAGAATGGTCGCACTGACCAGAGACGTGCCGATAGCAGACTTACTGATGACAGACTTCATTACGCCCTCCTTGAGGTGTTGGCGGATGAAACATATCAAGAACAGAACTAGAACACAAGCGGAAATTGCGACCGGGCCTTCGACGGTCGCGGGCGTGCTAATGGCCGGTCCCAGCAGCGTCCAGGTGGCGGCCGATCCCGGGTGTCGCGGCGGCCGGGGCCGGCGCCGGCGAGGCCGCCGCCATGCCGGGCACACCGCGCACATCGCCGTTGCCGAGCACGACGAATGGCGCCCAGAAGCGCGGATGCTGATGCGGCGCATCAGCTGCCGCCAGATAGGCACGCGTCGCACGGGCGAGCGCTTCGGCGGCGCCGCCGCCCCGCGGCGAGCGCCACTCCGCGAAGAAGCGCACCACGATGTCGCGCCCCGTCGCGGAGTTGAGCGGCCACAGCGACGCGAGCAGGGTCGGCACACCGGCGACCGTGAACGCCGTCTGCAGGTCCTGCACTCCCGAGGTCGCGGTGGCGATACCGAATTTCGCGGTGTTGCAGGCCGAGAGCACGACGAGGCGCGCGTTGAGCGTCAGATGCGCGATCTCCGACGCGGTCAACAGGCCGTCGTCGGCGGGGTCGTCGGCATTCACCGGCGTCAACACCAGGGCCGGCTCGGTGAGGCCGGGGAGATCCGCCGCGAGCAGGCCGTGGCTGGCGACGTGCAGGACGTTGATATTCGCCAAGCGGTTTCTGGCGAAACGCGCGCTCCGTCGCCGCCTCGTGCAGGAGCACGTCGGCCGCCGGGGCATGCAGCAATGCGGCGACCGCCGCCAGCTCCTCGGCGGTCTCCGGCAGCTCGGCGAGATGCGTCGCTCCCTGAACGACGGGCGCGCCATGAACCGCCGTGGTGCTGGCAAGCCGCGCCACATGCGTCGCGTTCAGCTTGGGATCGCCGACGCCGAGATAAGGGCGCGGTGCCGGCGCGCGGCGAAGGTAGCGCGTGGTCGCCAGGTATTGGCGCGCCGCGAGCACGCGCGAGAAGCTCACGGCGTGGATCAGCCAATGCGCCTTCGCGAGATCGTAACCTTCGCCGACGCGGGGCGGCGCGGCGTCGAGCAGCGCACCGAGCGGCATGGCTGACAGCGCCTCGGGCAACGCCACGATCACATGGGTGCCCGGACGCAGGCACGACCCCAATCCAGCGAACAGCAGGTCGTGCAGACGCAGCGCCGACGCGACCGGGAACTGCGCGTCGAGCGCCGGGTCGGGCGGGTAGCTCGCCGTAGTCGCAAATCCGACAAGCTTCATGTCCGACACGACGCTCGGCGGCATCGGCGCCACCGCGTGGAAGACGCGGTTCGGCGTGACGCACAGCTTGCCCAGCCCCGAGATCGTCTGAAAATAGGCGACATAGGCGTCGCCGGGGGCGAGCGCGCGTTGCAGATCTTCCAGACTCGGCAGCCCCTTTGCCGGCCTGAGCTTGGGGTTGCGCTGCAACCGCGCCTTCAGGGCGGCAAGCTCCGTCGCCATCTCGGTGTACTGGCGAACGAGCTCAGTCCTGTAGGCCGCCGTGGTGTTTTCCGGCAGATCGGTAATGCGGTCGACTTCCCAGGTGCGCTTGCGGCGCAACAGCTCGAGGTAGGCCTTGGCGTCGCGGCGCGTGGCATCGTCGTCCTGCGAGTTGAGCAGGACGGCGGCCTCGACGAGCGTATCGTGCAGGGTGCGCCACTGCAGCTCGCTCGCCGCAAGCATCAGCTCATGGGCATCGCGGTCCGTGCTCCGCGTCGCGGCCTCGGCCCCCAACCCGACGACGATGCCGTCGAGCAGGCTCGGCAGCGGGAAGCCCTCGAAGCCGGCCCGCAATGCCGCATCGTGGTTGTCGATCCGCTGACGCGCCGCGAGCTTGAGGAAGCGCGCGCCGTCGGCAGCTTGGCCGCCCCAGACCGCGAGCTTGCCCCGCGCCAAATTGCGAAAGGCCTCGAATTCGCGCCGCCCGACTGCGTCCATCTTCCAGTCGACGTCCTTGTCGAACAGCGGCTTCCAGCGCCGGTCAGGCGTCAGGCGGGCATCGAGGCCGACGAAAACGTCGGACACCGCGAAGTAGAACTCGGCCATGCTCGCAAACGAGCCGCGCGCGAGGATCGCCTGCTTCTGCGCCTGCAGCGGATGGCGGGCATGCATCGCCCGCGCGTCATGCGGCTTGCCGGCGAGAACCAACGCGGCGGACGCCATGCCGTTCGCGATGGCAAGCCGGTAGGCCTTCTCCTCCGCCGATATGTCGAGCTGCTCGATCAATCCGATCGCTTCGCCGAAGGCGGCGGCCGTCTTGTCGTAGGCGTACGAGTAAGAGGAGAGTTGTGCCGTCTCGAACACGTACAAGGCATATTCTGCGCTGTCACGCGAAATGCTTTTGCTGATGAACGATTCGATGCGTAGCGCCAGCGCCGTCGCCCCCGCGATATCGTGGTCGAAGCGCAGGGACTGGAGCAGGAAGACCAGCACGCGCGCGCGCCCATAGTCGCTGAACCGCGCATCCATGCGCAGCAAGGCGGTCCGCGCGATCGCAAGACTGCGCTCGGCCGCCACCAGGTCGTTCTTGAGCGCGTACCAGTCGTGCAGGGCAAGCTGCGTCATGGCGAGGTCAGCAGGGTCGCGGACCGGGTCGATCACGACCGCGGCCCGCGCATCGCGAAGATAGCTATCGATCGCAGCGTCGTTGCGGTGCGCCACCTGCAGCCGCATCCAGGCCGGCATGAGACGCGGGCGCGCGAGGTCGAACTGGCGCCCGGGGCCGATCAGCTGCACGGCGGCTGCAAGCCCCTCCTCCACGCAGCTCCAATCAGCCGCGATCGAGCACATGTCGGCCATATTGGCCAGCATCAGGATCTTGTCAGCGGCATTGGCGCTCCTGGCACTGGCGGCCCGCAGCAGGCGGGCGGCTTCGCGAACCTTGCCGTGCTGATAGAGGTCGACGGCCTGCCGGTTGATGACCGCCGCGGTTTCGGCTTGCTGCGCCGCCGCCGGCCCCGCCATAATCAGGGCGAAAAGCCACGCGACAAATAGGTAAGTCTGTTTGGCCATCGGGGGGAGCCGGATGAAAGCCCAAACCTTATCGGCGCTGATCTTAACCGCAGTCGTTTCCCTCGTCACATACGGCGTGGGGGCGGCCGAGCCGCAAGGCATGGGCCAGCCTCTTCCGGTGACGGCGCCCGCCGGCCCGGCGAGCGAGGCGGCCGGCTGGGACAATGTCGCCCTCGACGCGCTGCCCGCCAAGGTCGTGCGCGGCGCCCTGGCGCGGCGGCTGGTCGACAAGGGCGCGCTGGCGACGCGCGGGCCAACCGAGGTGGGCATCTATCGCGCGGCCGCGCCAGCGGTGGTGCTCATCGTCACGGCCGACGACATGCTCGGCACCGGCAGCTATCTCGGCGACGGCCGCATCCTGACCAACGCGCATGTGGTCGGCACCAATCGCGTCGTCGGCGTGCTGTTCAAGCCGGCGACAGAGGGCGCGCCGGTCGATTTCAACGGACTGGTGCGCGCTGACGTTGTGAAGGTCGACGCGGTGCACGACCTCGCACTGGTCCGGCTCGCGGTGGTGCCGCGATCGATCAAGCCGATCGAGCTCGGCAGCCCGGGCGATATCCAGATCGGCGCCGACGTGCACGCGATCGGCCACCCCAACGGCGAGGCGTGGACCTACACGCGCGGCCTGATCAGCCAGGTCCGCAACGACTTTGCGTGGCAAAACAAGGGCGACCCGCACAAGCACTGCGCCAACGTCATCCAGACGCAGACCCCGATCAGCCCGGGCAATTCGGGCGGACCGTTGCTCGGCGAACTCGGGCGCATTCTCGGGGTGAACTCGTTCAAGGATGTCGACGGCGAGAATCTCAATTTCGCGGTCTCGGTGGTCGACATCGTACCGTTCCTGCGCGAGGCGACCACGCTGGCATCCCCGGCGCTCGCGCAGGGCGGATCGGCCGCCGCAGGCCCGCCGATTGCGCTGTCGTCGGCCAAGTGCAAGCCGCGGGTCGTCTACGACAGCAAGAACGACCGCGCATGGAAGCCCGGCCAGGACTACCGGGTTGCCATCGACACCAACTGCGACGACATCGCCGACATCGTGATCACGACGCCGGCCGACAAGAGCAAGCCGATCATGGCGCTGATCGACAGCAATTATGACGGCAAGGTCGACATCATCGTCGAGGACCTCGATCGCGACGGAAAATGGGACATCTCGTTCCACGGCACCGACTTCGATGGGACGATCGACCTCGTGGGCCTGCATCGGGACGGCAAGATCACGCCCTCGCGCTACATCACGTACCGCGAATACATGGCCTCGCGTCCGGGCGCGCGCGGCGGCTGAAGCTGGCTGGACCGGCTTCCTTCACGTTCGGCGCATGTTCGTGTCGGCGAACGGCATCCCCCCGACCACGTCGGGGGCAGGCCTTCGCCGAAACGTGCGCTAAGGCTACGCCGCGCCTCCCCGCAGCCGCGCCACCTCGGCCTCGAGCTCCGCGATGCGCCCGTCGCGCGCGGCGAGCGCGGCGGCGACGTTCGGCCGCCTCGAAGCGCTGCGGGATGTGCTGCGCGCAGTTGGCGTTCCACGCCGCGACCGTGAACAGGATCGCCTGCTCCGGCCGCGCCTTGTAGCCCTGCGGCATCAGGCGCGCGATGAGCGCGTCATCGTCCTCGACCACGCGCGCCTCGCCCCAGATCTTCACGCGGCGGCGATGCGCATAGTCGATCAGAAACAGATGCGCCTTGGGATTTTCCGCGAGATTGCCGAGCGTGATGTATTGCCGGTTGCCGGCGAAATCGGCGAACGCCACCGTGCGCTCGTCGAGCACGTGCAGGAAGCCCGGCGGCCCGCCGCGGTGCTGTAGTAGGGCTGGCTCTCGCGGCTCGCGGTCGCCAGGAAGACGCTCGTCTGCGCCGCGATGAAAGCGGCGAGGTCGGGCGTGATGCGCGTCGGGAAACCGCCGCGCTCCTCGAAGCTGCGGTGCACGGGGCGCAAACCCTTGCGCGCCTGGATCGCCTTCACGGCCGGCGTGAAGGCGACATCGCTCGACGGCGGATCGATCAGGTGCATGGCGTCCTCCGGGACTGACCGCACCGACATATTACCTCCCAAAATTCACGAATAGATGCCATTATCAAGATCGATCCTTCCATTTCTCGGAAGAGCCAAGCCAGATGGACCGCCTCGACGCCATGTCGATCCTGCTCGCCGCCGTCGACGCCGGCAGCCTGTCGGCGGCGGCGCGGCGGCGCGGCACGCCGCTCGCAACCGTCAGCCGCAAGGTGTCGGAGCTGGAGGCGCATCTCGGCACGCGGCTGCTCAACCGGACGAGCCGGCGGCTCACCCTCACGGCGGCGGGCGACGCCTATGTGGCGGCGTGCCGGCGCATCCTCGAGGAGGTCGACGAGGCCGAGCGCGCGGCGGCCGGCGAGTATCGCGCGCCGCGCGGCGAGCTGATCGTGACGGCGCCGATCGTGTTCGGCCGGCTGCACGTGCTGCCGGTGGTGATCGACTTCCTCAAGAGCCAGCCGGAGATCGCCATCCGGCTCACGCTCGCCGACCACACCATCAACCTGCTGGAGCAGCCCGTCGACGTGGCGGTGCGCATCGGGGCGCTCCCCGACTTCGAGCCTCGTCGCAACACGGGTCGGCGCGATCCGCCGCGTCGTCTGCGCGAGCCCGGACTATTTCGCGGCGCACGGCATGCCGCAGGCGCCCGCCGACCTCGCGGCGCATGACTGCGTCGCCTTCGAGGGCGTGTCGGGGACCGTGTGGCGCTTCGCGCAAGGCAACGCCGAGGCCGCCGTCCCGGTGCGGGCGCGCCTCGTGGTCAACACCGCTGAAGCGGCGATCGATGCGGCGGTGGCA
Organism: uncultured Pseudomonadota bacterium; assembly: GCA_963703755.1. Taxonomy (GTDB): domain Bacteria; phylum Pseudomonadota; class Alphaproteobacteria; order Rhizobiales; family Xanthobacteraceae; genus JAVDCA01. The sequence goes on along the minus strand of CAVPGG010000223.1, from coordinate 10,187 downwards.
GGGCTCGGCATCACGCGCGTGCTGTCCTACCAGGCCGCGCAGGCGGTGCGCGACGGCCGGCTCGCGATCGCGCTCGCGGACGTTCAGCCGGCGCCCTCACCGGTCCATCTGGTGCATGCGGGCGGACGCCTGTTGCCGCTGAAATTGCGGGCTTTCCTCGACTTCGCGGCGCCGCGGCTCAAGGCGCGGCTCGCTGAGGTCGCGGCTTGATGCAGCCCGGGTTCCGCCTATAAAGCGGGCGGCTGCGGGCATCGGCCCGGCGCTTCGCGATGACGGGGAGAGACCCAAGTTGGCCAAAGGCGACATCAAGAAAGTGGTGCTGGCCTATTCGGGCGGGCTCGACACCTCGATCATCCTGAAGTGGCTGCAGACCACCTATGGCTGCGAGGTCGTGACCTTCACAGCCGATCTCGGCCAGGGCGAGGAACTCGAGCCGGCGCGCAAGAAGGCGCAGCTGCTCGGCATCAAGGACCAGAACATTTTCATCGAGGACCTGCGCGAAGAGTTCGTGCGCGACTACGTCTTTCCCATGTTCCGCGCCAACACGCTGTACGAGGGGCAGTACCTGCTCGGCACCTCGATCGCGCGGCCGCTGATCGCCAAGAAGCAGATCGAGATCGCCGAGAAGGTCGGCGCCGACGCGGTGGCGCATGGCGCGACCGGCAAGGGCAACGACCAGGTGCGCTTCGAGCTCACCTATTATGCGCTCAAGCCCGACGTGAAGGTGATCGCGCCGTGGCGCGAGTGGGATCTCACCTCGCGCACCAAGCTGATCGAGTTCGCCGAGAAGCACCAGATCCCGATCGCCAAGGACAAGCGCGGCGAGGCGCCGTTCTCGGTCGACGCCAATCTCCTGCACGCGTCATCCGAAGGAAAGGTGCTGGAGGATCCGGTGCTAGGAAGTGCCCGACCACGTCTATTCGCGCACCATCAACCCGGAGGATGCGCCCGACAAGGCGACCTACATCACGGTCGATTTCGAGCGCGGCGACGCGGTGGCGATCGACGGCAACACGCTCTCGCCGGCCGCGCTGCTCACGCGGCTCAACGAGCTCGGTCGCGCCAACGGCATCGGCCGGCTCGACCTGGTCGAGAACCGTTTCGTCGGCATGAAGTCGCGCGGCATGTACGAGACGCCGGGCGGCACGATTTTGCTCGCGGCGCATCGCGGCATCGAGTTCGATCACGCTCGACCGCGGCGCCGCGCACCTCAAGGACGAGCTGATGCCGAAATATGCCGAGCTCGTCTATTACGGCTTCTGGTTCTCGCCCGAGCGCGAGATGCTGCAGGCGGCGATCGACAAGTCGCAGGAGTTCGTCACCGGCCGCGTGAAGCTCAAGCTCTACAAGGGCAATGTCGGGGTGGTCGGGCGCGAGAGCAAATATTCGCTCTACGACCAGGACCTGGTGACGTTCGAGGAAGGCGCCGTCGCGTACGACCATCGCGATGCGGAGGGCTTCATCCGCCTCAACGCGCTGCGGCTGCGCACGCTGGGGCAGCGGAAGAAGAAGCTTGGGTTGTGAGCCGCGCTTCACCTTCTCCTTGATCGCTCCCCACCCTCCCCGTAAGCGGGAGATGGGGACGAACGCCCTGCATATGGCCTACAACGCCAGTGATTTCGCCACGGGCTTCGCGACCTCGCGGGCGCAGTCGACGAACAGCTGGGCGACGGGGCTGAGCGTGCGGTTCTTCAGGGTGACGATGGCGATCGGCGCGTTCACGGGCGGCAGGCGGATCGGCAGGGCGCGCAACCCGAAGCGCTCGGCCGAGAAGCGCAGCACCGAGCCGGGCATCAGTGCGACGTAGCGGCCGGAGGCAACCAGCGTGTTGCGCAGGTACATCGAGAACGAGGCGACGCCGACCCGGGGCGGCGCGAGGCCTTGCGCCGCGAACGCCTCGGCAAGATAGGAGCCGACGATGCTGTCCTCCGGCGCATTGACCCACGACTCGCCGGCGAGGTCGCCGAGCGCGAGCTTGCGCCGGCGCGCCCATTTGCTGTGCGCGGCCGCAACCACGTACATGCGGTCGGCGTAGAGCGTCTCGACCGCGAGATCCTCGTCGAAGGGGCCGGAGACGCGGCCGAGCATGAGGTCGACGCCGCGCTCGCGCAGCTCGCGGAACTCCTGCGTCACCGTATTGGCCTGCACGGCGTGCAGCACCACACGCGGCGAGCGTTGCGCGAGGCGCTCGAGGATGGCGGGCAAGAGGCCCGCGCTCATGGTCTCGGGGCAGCCGACGCGCAGCTCGCCGGCGGCCGGATCGGCGAGGAACTCGATCTCCTTGATGCCCTCGCGCAGCTCGTGGAAGATCGCGAGCCCACGGTTGATCAGCGCGCGGCCGTAGATGGTCGGCGCGACCCCGTGCGGGCCGCGGTCGAGCAGGCGGACGCCGAGCGCGTGCTCGAGCTCCGCGATGGTCTTCGACAACACCGGTTGCGAGGTGGCGAGATGGCGCGCCGCCTTGGCCATGCTGCCCCACTGGGTGACGGCGAGGAGCACGTGCAGGTCGCGCAGCTTGACGCGGCGGCCGATGCGGTCGACCCAGTCCATGGGTGCCTCCCGAGCTATGACCAAACGGCTATAGGGTTAGGCCAATTTCGAATATTGGCGATATAGCGTTGCGGCCGCAATCGGGTGCATCATCGGCGGCAAGAACCAGCAACCAACGAGGAAACGCGCATTGCTGCAGCTCCGGGTCGCCCGCATCGCCGACGTTACGCCGCGCATCAAATCGGTCGAGCTCGTCGCCGCCGGCGGCGGCGCGTTGCCGGCGTTCACCGCCGGTGCCCATGTCGACGTGAAGCTCGGCAACGGCGAGGAGCGCTCCTACTCGCTGCTCAACGAGCCCACCGAGACGCACCGCTACGTCATCGCGGTGCTGCGCGAGACCGACAGCCGCGGCGGCTCGACCTTCGTGCACGATCAGCTGCGCGCGGGCGACGTGCTGCCGTCGTCGGAGCCGATCAACAACTTCGCGCTCAACGAGGCGGGCGAGCGGCACATCCTGATCGCGGGCGGGATCGGCATCACGCCGCTCCTGGCGATGACGCGGCGGCTTTCGGCGCGCGGGCTCGACTTCACGCTGCATTACTGCGCGAGGAGCCGCGCCGAGGCGGCCTTCTTCGACGAGATCGAGGCGGCGCTGGGGCCGCGGCTCGTCGCGCATTTCGACGGTGGCGACATCTCGCGCGGGCTCGACGTTGCGGCGCTGCTCAAGGAGCGGCCGGCGGCTGCCCACATCTATGTGTGCGGGCCGCCGGGGTTGATCCGCGCGGTGCGCGAAGCGACGGGCCACTGGCCCAAGGGCAGCGTGCACTACGAGCTTTTCCGCGGCTCGGAGGCCGACATCGCGCCGCGCTCGTCCGATCAGGGTTTCGACGTTGTGCTCAAGCGCGCCGGCAAGACGCTGCATGTGCCGGTGGGCAAGAGCATCCTCGAGACGCTCGCGGGCGCCGGCATCAAAGTGAAGACCCTGTGCAAGGAAGGCGTCTGCGGCACCTGCCGGGTCGGGCTCGTTTCGGGCCGGGCGGACCACCGCGACGAAGTGCTGACCGACGAGGAACGCGAGCGCAACATCCAGGTTTGCGTGTCGCGCGCCCTGCCGGGCGAGACGCTGGTGCTGGATTTGTAGGAATACACAACGACGACAGGAGGAGCCGATGAACGCCCCCGCAATGACCCAGGCGAAGCCCGCAAGCGGCGCGACCTCGCACGTGACGCCGACCGCCCTCATCTCCGGCACCTTCGTGACGCGCGACATCGCGCGCGCGCGCCGCATGTGCGAGGGCCTGCTCGGCCTCGAATGCGTCGAGCCCGAGAAGGGCGTGCTCCTGATCCGCGAGCGCGGACACGAGGCGGGCGGCAAGCTCGCGGGCAAACCCTACTGGGTGCTGGAGGCGCGCGAGGTCGCGCAAGTCGAGGTGCCGCAGGAGATGCTCAACCACTGGGGCGTGTTCGTGTCGAGCCAGGCCGCGGTCGACGAGGCATTCGAGAAGATCAGCGCGCAGCAGAAGGAGTTCGGCCTCGGCCGCGTGCAGAAGCCGCGCTTCCGCTATGGCTCCTATGCGTTCTACTTCGTCGACGGCAACTCGAACTGGTGGGAGATCGAGTATCGCACGCCCGAGCTCCTCTACACGTCGCTGCGCCAGAAGGGCGACCAAATCGATCCGAACGCGCCTTGAGACGGGAACCAGCACCATGACAACCGCATCATTGGTCAACCCCGACCTGCTCTCGCACGGCACGCTCGAATGCAACGACACGCCGGCGACGCGGCGCTTCCTCACCGAGTTTCTCGGCATCGACGTGATCCGCCCGCTGCCGGAAGCGCAATATCTCTCCAAGGGCGGCGCGTGGACCGTGGTCTGCGTGCGCGTCGAGGGCGAGCAGAAGGAGCAGGGGCCGCAGAACCGCTTCAAGCTCGCGGTCGGCAGCTCCGCCGAGGTCGACGCCGCGCACGCGGCCGCGACCAGGCACAAGGATGCGTACGGCATCCGCCGCGTCGAGGGCGTGGAGGAGCGCAACGGCATCCGCTCGTTCCGCCTGCAGGACATGAACAAGGTCTGGTGGGAGATCGCTAACCTGACGCAGAAGCACTACGACGACGCCTTCGCGCGGGGGGATTACAAGCACTAGGTTCACCACACACAGGGCGTCATGCCCCGCGAAGGCGGGGCATCCAGTATTCCTGGGAAAATGCGAATTCACGCACGACGCCCTGCGGCTGGCTGGGAGGGCACCATGTTCCGCAATCCACTCGCGCGCGTATGCGTCGCGCTGGCAGCATTGCTGCTCGCGCTGCTGCCGGCGCGCGCCGCGGCGCCGATCAAGATCGGCTTCACGATGGCGCTGACCGGCGCGGTCGCGCCGAACGGCAAGCAGGTGCTGGCGGCATTCGAGATCTGGCGCGACAACGTCAACGCCAAGGGCGGGCTGCTCGGCCGGCCGGTGCAGCTCGTCTACTACGACGACCAGAGCAACCCCGCGAACGTGCCGGCGCTCTATACGAAGCTGCTCAACGTCGACAGGGTCGACCTCGTGATCGGGCCCTACGCCACCAACATGGTGGCGCCCGCGATGCCGGTGATCATCGCGCACAAGAAGATGACCATCAGCATCCTCGGGCTCGGCGTGAACCGCCAGTTCAACTATCCGCGCTACTTCTCGACCGTGCCGCTCGGCCCGGAGGGGCCGATCGCCTATTCGCGCGGCTTCTTCGCGCTCGCCATGGCGCAGAACCCGAAGCCGCAGACCGTCGCGATCGTCGCGGCCGATGCCGAGTTCGCAAGAACCTCGGCGGACGGCGCGCGCGCCAATGCCAAGGCGAACGGGCTCAAGATCGTCTATGACGGGAAGTATCCGCCCAACAACACCGATTTCGCCTCGGTGATGCGCGGCGTGCAGGCGGCCAATCCGGACATCGTGTTTGCGGCCGCCTATCCGCCCGACACCGTCGGCATCATCCGCGCCATGCACGAGATCGGGCTGGTGCCGAAGATGTTCGGCGGCAGCCTGGTCGGGCTCTACGTGACGCCGATCAAGATGCAGCTCGGGCCGCTCCTCAACGGCATCGTGCTCAACGAGAGCTTCGTGCCGGCGATGACGTTCACCGGCAGCGCCGAGCTGCTGGCGAAGTATCAGGCGAAGGCGCCGGCGCTCGGCATCGACCCGCTCGGCTACGGCTTCGTGCCGTTCGCGTATGCGGTCGGCCAACTTGTGGCGACCGCGGTCGAGCAGACGCAGAGCCTCGACGACGACAAGCTCGCGCAGTATCTGCACAGCCACACGGTCGACACCGTGGTGGGCCCGCTCACCTACGGCGCCGACGGCGAATGGAAAGAGCCGCGCATCATCTTCACCCAGTTCCAGCACGTGACGGCCGACGGCGGCATCGCCCAGTTCAAGGATCCGAAAACCGAAGTGATCCTGTGGCCGGACGCGTACAAGAACGGGACGATGATCTATCCGTACGCCGCGGCGAAGAAGTAGCGAGCGGGGTCATTGCGAGGCGTGCGCAGCACGCCGAAGCAATCGCGTGCCATATTCACTGAGATTGCTCTTCGGCGTACTGCGCTCGTCTCGCAATGACGGCAGATCAGCGATGGCAGACGGCTTCGATGTTGTGGCCGTCGGGGTCGAGCACGAAGGCGCCGTAATAATTCGGATGGTAGTGCGCGCGCAGGCCAGGCGCGCCGTTGTCCGTGCCGCCGGCCGCGAGCGCGGCGCGATGGAACGCGTCGACCTCGGCGCGGCTCGCCGCCGCAAAAGCGACATGCATGCGCGCGACCGCGCCGCGCGCAAACCAGAAGAACGGCTTGGCGTCCTTGCCGAAGCCGACCGCGTGGTGATCGCCGGTCTGCTCGGGCGTCACCTCCATGACGATGCCGATGCCGAGCGGGGCGAGCGCTTTTTCGTAGAACGATTTGGAACGGGCATAGTCGGAGACGGCGAAGCCGATGTGGTCGAGCATTTTGTGGCTCCAATAGTTTCTGCGCCTCGACTCTAGCGTCCTCTCCCCCGCTTGCGGGGGAGAGCGAGAGAGGGGGAAGCCGCTTGCTCCGTGCTTGCGGCTTCCCCCTCCCCACCCTCCCCCGCAAGCGGGGGAGGGAGTGAGATGCATGAACGAGTGGCGCGCTACACCTGCCGCTCGAGCATCATCTGCTTGATCTCGGCGATCGCCTTGGCGGGATTGAGGCCCTTCGGGCAGGCCTTGGCGCAGTTCATGATCTGATGGCAGCGGTAGAGCCGGAACGGGTCCTCGAGATCGTCGAGGCGCTCGCCGGTCGCCTCGTCGCGCGAGTCCTTGAGCCAGCGGTGCGCCTGCAGCAGCACGGCGGGGCCGAGGTAGCGCTCCGGGTTCCACCAGTAGCTCGGGCACGAGGTCGAGCAGCAGGCGCACAGGATGCATTCGTAGAGGCCGTCGAGCTTCTGGCGGTCCTCATGGCTCTGCTTCCATTCCTTCTCGGGCGCGACCGTCTCTGTCTGCAGCCACGGCTTGATCGAGGCGTGCTGGGCATAGAAGTTGGTCATGTCGGGCACGAGGTCTTTGACCACCGACATGTGCGGCAGCGGATAGATCGTCACGGTGCCGGGAACGTCCTTCATGTCCTTGATGCAGGCGAGGCCGTTGGTGCCGTCGATGTTCATGGCGCACGAGCCGCACACGCCCTCGCGACAGGAGCGGCGGAAGGTGAGCGTGGGGTCGACCTTGTTCTTGATCCAGATCAGCGCGTCGAGGATCATCGGGCCGCAGTCGTCGAGGTCGACCGTGTAGCTGTCGATGCGCGGATTGTTGCCGTCGTCCGGATTCCAGCGATAGACGCGGTACTCGCGCGTGCCCTTGGGCTTGTCGACCTGCTTCTTCGGCGGCGACGGCCAGGCCTTGCCCTCGGTGACGCGGGAGTTCTTCGGCAGCGTGAATTCGACCATTGCGTCGCGCCTCTGTTGTCCGTCATGGCCGGGCTACTCGCGCGCATGACGACGTTGATACTAGTAAACCCGCGCCTTCGGCTCGATGTACTGCACGTCGTTCGTCATCGTGTAGGTGTGCACCGGCCGGTAGTCGATCGTGACCTTGTTGGTCGCGTTGTCGAGCCAGGCCAGCGTGTGCTTCATCCAGCTCTTGTCGTCGCGGTCGGGAAAATCCTCGCGCGCGTGGGCGCCGCGGCTTTCCTTGCGGTTGAGCGCCGAGTCCATCGTCACCAGCGCCTGGACGATGAGGTTCTCGAACTCGAGCGTCTCCATCAGGTCGGTGTTCCAGATGAGCGAGCGGTCGGTGACCTTGAGGTCGCCGACGCCGCCCGCGACCTCGTGGATCAGCTTCGAGCCCTCCTGCAGCACCTCGCCGGTGCGGAACACGGCGCAATTGGTCTGCATCACGCCCTGCATCCTGGCGCGCAGCTCGGCGGTCGGCGTGCCGCCCGCGGCATGGCGCAGCTTGTCAAGGCGCGTGAGCGGCAGGTCGGCCGAGTCGCGCGGCAGCTCGGGCTGCTTGTCGCCTGGAACGACCAGTTCCTTGCAGCGCAGGCCGGCGGCGCGGCCGAACACCACGAGGTCGATGAGCGAGTTCGAGCCGAGGCGGTTGGCGCCATGCACCGACACGCAGCCCGCCTCACCGAGCGCCATCAGGCCCGGAATGATCGCGTCGTCGTTGCCGTTCTTCTTGGTCAGCGCCTCGCCGTGATAGTTCGTCGCGATGCCGCCCATGTTGTAGTGCACGGTCGGGATGATCGGGATCGGCTCGCGCGTCACGTCGACGCCGGCGAAGATGCGCGCCGATTCGGAAATGCCGGGCAGCCGCTCGTGCAGCACTTTCGGATCAAGATGGTCGAGGTGCAGGAAGATGTGGTCCTTCTTCGGCCCGACGCCGCGGCCCTCGCGGATCTCGATGGTCATCGCGCGCGAGACCACGTCGCGCGAGGCGAGGTCCTTCGCTGACGGCGCATAGCGCTCCATGAAGCGCTCGCCGTTGGCGTTGGTGAGGTAGCCGCCCTCGCCGCGCGAGCCTTCGGTGATCAGGCACCCCGAGCCATAGATGCCGGTCGGATGGAACTGGACGAACTCCATGTCCTGCAGCGGCAGGCCGGCGCGCAGCACCATGGCGTTGCCGTCGCCGGTGCAGATGTGCGCCGACGTGCAGGAGAAATAGGCGCGGCCGTAGCCGCCGGTGGCCAGAATTGTCATCTGGGCGCGGAAGCGATGGATGGTGCCGTCGTCGAGCCTGAGCGCGACCACGCCGCGGCAGTGGCCCTCGTCATCCATGATCAGGTCGATGACGAAATACTCGACGAAGAACTCGGCCGAATGCTTGAGCGCCGCGCCATAGAGCGTGTGCAGCATGGCGTGGCCGGTGCGGTCGGCGGCCGCGCAGGTGCGTTGCGCGGTGCCCTTGCCGTAGTGCGTGGTCATCCCGCCGAACGGGCGCTGGTAGATGTGGCCGTCCTCGGTGCGCGAGAACGGCACGCCCCAGTGCTCGAGCTCGTACACGGCGGCAGGCGCGTTGCGGCAGAGATACTCGATCGAGTCCTGGTCGCCGAGCCAATCCGATCCCTTGACGGTGTCGTACATGTGCCAGCGCCAGTCGTCCTCGCCCATGTTGCCGAGCGCCGCCGCGATGCCGCCCTGCGCCGCGACGGTGTGCGAGCGCGTCGGGAAGACCTTGGTGATGCAAGCGGTGCGCAGCCCGGCCTCGCTGCAGCCGACCACGGCGCGCAGGCCGGAGCCGCCCGCGCCGACCACCACGACGTCGTAGGTGTGATCCTCGATCGGATAGGCGCGGCCGTTGATCTTGGGCGCGCCGCCGTTTGCCGAGCCGTCCGCCGCCATGGTGTCACACTCCGAACGAGATCTTGAGGACCGCGAAGATGCAGGCGAGCCCCACCGCCCAGGCGAAGAAATTGTTGAGGATCACCAGCGTGAGCCGCTGCGTGTGGTCGTGCACATAGTCCTCGATGACGATCTGCACGCCGATTTTCATGTGCACCACGTTGGAGATCACGAACAGCATCATCAGCACGGCGACGAGCGGGGAGCCGAGGATCTGCTTGACCCCCGGATAGCTGCGGCCGGAGAGCGAGATCACCAGGAACAGACCCGCGAGCGTGAGCGGGACGTTGGCGATCGCGGTCATCCGCTGCAGCCAGAAATCCTCGGTGCCGGTCTTGGCCGAGCCAAGGCCGCGGACACGGCCGAGCGGCGTGCGCATGCTCATGTCAGATATCCTTCATCGCGTTCCGAACATCACGAGGATCAGCCACAGGATCACGGTCGCGGCGATCGAGCAGATGATATTGGCGCGTACCAGCCACTCGCGCTCCGCCGGCTCGAGGCCGTAGCCGAGATCCCAGAGGAGATAACGCAGGCCGCCGAACAGATGATGCAGCAGCGACCACGAGAAGCCGACTAGGATGAGCTTCCCGATCCAGCTCGCCGCGAAGGCCTCGAACGTCCCGTAGGCGTTCTGCCCGGCCGCGGCGGCGAGCAGCCACCAGGTGAGCATTAGCATGCCGGCGCACAGCGCGAGCCCGGTGATGCGGTGCACGCCCGACATCACCATCGACAGGCTCAGGCGGTAGATCGAGAGGTGGGGCGACAGCGGGCGCTGAACAGGAGCGCGGGTCTCGGCCATGCACATCCTCCGAAGCATCGCGCGCGGCGCGCCGCGATGGGTGTTCCTAGCGAAAGTCCTG
>CAVPGG010000222.1:0-7319 GCA_963703755.1 uncultured Pseudomonadota bacterium | reverse complement strand
GCGCACCTCGAAGTCGAGGCCCGCGTAGATGCTGCGGCTGCCGTAGCGCTTGTGCACGCGCTTGAGGCTCGCCACGTCCTCGCCCGAGCGCGGCGCCGGCGGGAAATCGAACGCGACGGTCTGGCGCCGCCGCGGCGGCTCGACCCGCTCGATCTTGTCGAGCTTCTTCACCCGGCTCTGCACCTGCGCCGCATGCGAGGCGCGCGCCTTGAAGCGCTCGATGAAGCGGACCTCCTTGGCCAGCATCGCCTGCTGGCGCTCGAACTGCGCCTGCTGCTGCGCCTCGCCGAGCGCCCGCTGCTGCGCGTAGAACTCGTAGTCGCCCGAATAGGCCGTGAGCGTGCCGCCGTCGATCTCGATCACCTTGCCGACGATGCGGTTCATGAACTCGCGGTCGTGCGAGGTCATCAGCAGCGCGCCCTCGTAACCTTTCAGGAACTGCTCCAGCCAGATCAGGCTCTCGAGGTCGAGATGGTTGCTCGGCTCGTCGAGCAGCATGGCATCGGGCCGCATCAGCAGGATGCGGGCGAGCGCGACGCGCATCTTCCACCCGCCCGACAGCGCGCCGACGTCGCCGTCCATCATCTCGGGGCTGAAGCTCAGGCCGGCCAGCACCTCGCGCGCGCGGCCCTCGAGCGCATAGCCGTCGAGCTCCTCGAAGCGCGCCTGCGCGTCGCCGTAGCGCGCGATGATGTCCTCCATCTCGGCGGCGCGGTCCGGATCGCCCATGGCGGCCTCGAGCGCGTGCAGCTCGGCCGCGACCTCGCTCACCGGGCCGGCGCCGTCCATCACCTCGGCGACCGCGCTGCGGCCCGCCATCTCGCCCACGTCCTGGCTGAAATAGCCGACGGTCACGCCGCGATCGACCGCGACCTGCCCCTCGTCGGGCTGCTCCTCGCCGGTGATCAGGCGGAAGAGCGTGGTCTTGCCGGCCCCGTTGGGACCGACGAGGCCGACCTTCTCGCCGCGCTGGATGGCAGCGGAGGCCTCGACGAAGAGAAGATGGTGGCCTTGCTGCTTGCTGACGGAGTCGATGCGGATCATGCGGGCGCGCGCCTTGACGAGATTGCGCCCGCCCTTAGCGCACCCGGCCGCCCGTGCCAAATCGGCCGCACATACGCCGGCTGACGCAACAAAGGGCGGCCGTTTGGCCGCCCCTCCTCGTGTCCCGCTTAATGATCTGCGTCGCGATCGCCGTGCAGGCGCCTCACCGGCAATGCGTCTGCATCGGCGGCACCCGGCCGCCGTCGACGAACTTGCCGTCGCGGATGGAGTACTCGTTGTTGTCGACGTTGCGGCTCATGATCGCGTGGATGTGCTGCTCGTCCTGCTTCACGTCGATGAATTCGCGCGTCTGCCCGAGCGACGTGAACCTGACGGTCAGATCGATCCCGCCCTCCGGCGTGAGCTTCGCCGAAAGGATCTCGCTGGAGTCGCCGCCGTCGCCCCAGTCGCGCTCGTGGTAGAGCTTGCCGTCGCGCACCACGTATTTGAGATCGGGATCGCCCCGGCTCGCCTTGACGGCGCAATCGAGCCGCCAGACGCCGAGCAGCCCCCAGTCCCGCGCGACCTCGGCGGGCGTATCGGCGAACGAAGCGCCGGCGGCCGCAAGCAGGCCGGCGAGCGCAAGCACAGGCACACGGATCGAGATGGTCATTGCCGTCAAATCCCCACTGAATGTTGGCGACGGCATCAGACTAGCGACCTTCGCGACCGAGCGGAAGCATCAAGACAGCATCAAGACGGCTCGATCGGATGCCGCGCCGGCAATTTCCGCCGACGCGCACGTCACCCCGTCGGTCTCTCTGCCTCGAACACCGCGACATCGATCTCGAAGCTGCCGTCCGGCTCGGTCGCGAAATAGCGCGTCACGCTCTCCGACACGCCGGCCTGCAGCGCGCGGATCGCCTCGACCTGCACTTTGGGTGTCGCCATGCGCTCGACCCAGGTCGCAAAGACGAGGCGCACGCGGTGCCGCGCCGTCGCGCGGACCGTGAACCCGGCCCGCGCCAAGGCGGCCTGCCATTCGGGCGCCGCGTAGCTGCGCACATGCGAGCGGTCGCGCAGGAGCTCGATCGCCTGGTAGAAGGTGTCGAGCAGCGGCGTGCCGGGCGAGATCGAGTCGGCGAAGCCCGCCACGCCCCCGGGCCGGAGCACGCGCGCGGCCTCGCGCAGGCCCGCATCGAGGTCGCGCCAATGGTGCGCGCTGTAGCGGGTGAGCACCGCGTCGAAGCTCGCATCGGGGAACGGCAGGCTTTCCGCCACGCCCTGCCGCGTCGTCACGTTGCCGAGGCCGCGCTCGCGCGCCGCGCGCGCGACCGTCGCGAGCATCTCGGCCGAGAGGTCGTAGGCCACCACCTCGCGCGCATGCTCGGCCGCCGCGAAAGTCACGTGGCCGCCGCCGCAGCCGAGGTCGAGCACCCGCGCGTCGCGGCGCCCGCGCACGATCGCGGCGAGCGCGTCGAGATCGGCGCCGCGTGCATGCACGGCGCTCGCCAGATACGCGGCGGCACGCGACCCGAACTGGTCGCCCACCAGGGTCTCGTGGCTCTTGGCGTCCGACATGGCGTCTTGCTCCGGCTGGCTTTGCGGTGGCTGGCTTTGCGGTGGCTGGCTTTGCTCCGGCGGGCTTGCCTGACAGGTCGTATCAGGCTTTGATACTGGTGTCAGATTTAAACTTATACTGGTATCTTTGCCACCATGATCGCCGCCGATCCGCATCCCCGGCAGCGCGAGCTCGGCGACTTCGTCCGCGCCCAGCGCGAGAAGCTCAAGCCCGCGGCCTTCGGGCTGCCGGGCGCGGGCCGGCGGCGCACGCCCGGGCTGCGGCGCGAGGAAGTCGCGCAGCTCTGCGGGCTCAGCGTCACCTGGTACACGTGGCTCGAGCAGGGCCGCGACATGTCGCTGTCGTCGGCGGCCCTCGACCGCCTCGCCAAGGCGCTCCGCCTCGGCCGCGCCGAGCGCGCCTACCTGTTCGAGCTCGCGCGCCGGCGCGATCCGGCCGCGGAGACCGGCGAGAGCGACACGGTCCCGCCTGCGCTGCTCGGCTGCGTCGCCACCATCGCGTCGCCCGCCTACGTGCTCGACCGCGCCTGGACGGCGCGCGCCTGGAACGCCAAGGCGGCCGGCCTGTTCGGCGGCTGGCTCGACGGCGCGCACGAGCGCAACCTGCTGCGCTACATCTTCCTGGCGCCGGCCGCCCGCGCGCTCATCCGCGACTACGACGAGCGGGCGCGCCGGGTCGTCGCCGAGTTCCGCGCCGACGCGAGCGCGCATCTCGCCGACCCGGCGATCCGCGACCTCGTCGAGGAGCTGCGCCGCCGCAGCCCCGCGTTCGCGCGCTGGTGGAACGCGCATGGCGTGCTCGGCCGCGAGGGCGGCGAGCGCACCTTTACGCACCCGCGCGACAGCTCCTGCGTTTCACCCAGGTGAGCTTCGACCTTGCGAGCCGGCCCGACCTGAAATTGACGATCCTGGTTCCGGCCGCAGCAAATCGGACGTGGACGCCGCATCGTCCAACGCGCGCCAGAGGTAAGCGGACAGCAACATGACATCCGTTGCGCACTTCACCGCCTTGAACGCCGACCGTTGAGGCCCATGATAGGCCCATATCTCAGCCCCCCTGCATGCGTGCCCCGCCGCCTGCCATCCACCGCAGGGAGCCGGCCAAGCTTGCAGCCCCGGTTAAACCGATGCAGTCTGTGCGAGTATGCCAGGCTGGAGATGCTCCGATGACCCCTTGTCCACTCACCGGCGGGCGCTTTCGAAGGGCTTGTGCAGTTGCGGTTGCAATCTTCTCGATGTTCGGCATCCCCCACTCATTTTTCTCGGGGCAATACGCTTATGGCGCTTCGATAAATATCTCCCTCTCGCCAGAGGTCGCAACGAAGTTTCCAAAACTCAGAAAATCCTCACTCAACTCCTGGAGACCTTGAACACTCCAAGTCTTTGGGGAAACAATTTGAAATTGAAGGTGCCAGACACTGGCCTCTTCAGCTTCGGAAAATATACGATCGGGGAAATCAATTCGGACTTTGTAAAATATCTAACCGATGGCAAGCTGCGTATAACTTTCAAGCTTGAGCCGAACGATGCCAAACGGGCGGCCGCTGATACTTTTTGCTACTCGACTTTCACGGCAAATGATATCGCAATAGCCTTGCATCAAGGGGCGGGAAGCTGGCGCAGCAAAACAGCGCCCTACAGCGACTATGACCTTGCAATCACCATTTACCACGAGCTGCTGCACGTGTGGCAGTTCCACCACGAGGCCATGCCAAGCTGTTATATTCTTACCAAGGAAATTCCATCTTATTTCTTGGAGAAATATCTGCCGAAAATTTGTTTGACACCACTACATGCCCCGATCCCCTCGGCTCAACGCCGGTTTTCTGCCCGTTGACTGGTTACCCTAAGAAAATCGATATGGTTCTGCATTTTCCTCGAGACAAAGTACCGTCAGGCGACCAGCACGTCGTTTGGGCATACATTGGTCAATGCACGCCTGAGGGGGACGAGACAACATGCAGTGGGAGCTTCAGCAGATATGGCCGTGCATATGCCTCCTACGCAGGGCGGCTCGGCAATGGCCAGTCCCTGCTCGGAAACTTGATGTGGGGAAAATATGCCGACGGAAAATGGCGTATCGGCCCCGGCCAACGGTGGTTCCTCGACGTGATGCCGACATTGCCTCGATCCGTGGGGTTAAGCTTCGAGTGTTCTCCGGATCGGAATGCTTTTCCAGACGAAATAGTACGGGGAGACAACGTGCGGGGCTCGTGCAATTTTGGCAACACCACGTTTGACGCTCGCTGGTAAGGGTTGACGGAGAAACCGCCATGAACGAAGATGCATTCAATGCCAGCATCCGCAAATTCCTCAAGACGCTCGGCGTCACGGCGCAGCGTGAGATCGAAAAAGCGGTGCGCCAGGCGA
Source organism: uncultured Pseudomonadota bacterium (assembly GCA_963703755.1). GTDB lineage: Bacteria > Pseudomonadota > Alphaproteobacteria > Rhizobiales > Xanthobacteraceae > JAVDCA01. Next base: position 2,384 of record CAVPGG010000222.1, on the reverse strand, counting down.
TCGCCGACGGGCGGATCAGGGGCAACGAGAAATGGCCCGCCAACGCAACGGTGTCGATTCCGGGCGTGGGGCTCGCGTGGCAGGTCGACGGCGAGATCGAGCTTGAATAGGAAGGCGCGCGCCCCGGGCGTAGGGTGGGCAAAGGCGGCGGATGCGTTTGCCGTCTGGCAGGAAGAATGATCCGCCGTGCCCACGCGGTGATGCAAAACCGCGTCGGCACGGCGGGTCAAACTTCATGCCTCGATCGAGGTCTAAGCCGCCTTTGCCCACCCTACGCCGACGGAACCGAATGCGCTCAGTTCTCGTCGCAGAACGACTGGTTGACCTTGCAGTGGTCGCGCCGTGTCGGCCCGGCCGTGACCTCGCAGTTCTTCTGCGCGCGATCCTCGGCGGTTGCCTTGTCGGCCGCGAGCGCCCAGCCGACGCCGGGCGTGCCGGGGTCCGGATCGAAGCTCAGCGCGTAGCATTCGTGCTTGAACGTGAACACGACCCGGCAAATCTGGGCCATCTTCGGGGCGCCCTCGTATTTCTTGCAGGTCTCCTGCGCCTGCCGGCTCGCCTCGTCGGCGCTCGCCTTGTTGATCGAGGCGCCGAACGCGAAGCCGTCCTTGGCGAAATCGCCCGAGGCGCCGATCGCGATCGCGCCGTCGGCACGCGCCGCCGAGGTCGTCACCAACGCCACGGCGGCCGTCACCGCCGCGCCGGCCAACAGGCCGCGTACTAGCTTGCTCATTCCAGTGCTCCCCATGCTTTCTTGAGCGTGATGCTTTCTTGAGCGTGATGCTTTCTTGAGCGTGATGCCTGCGCGAGCGTGCACTCGTGGGCCGCGTCCGATCCGGCTCGCGAGTGCACGCTCGCGCCGGCACCATGGTGCACATTTGACCCGCGTGCGACAAGCGTGCTGCGCCGCCCGCGCATCAATTCAGCGTCAAGAAAAAATCAGGCGCTCCCCGCCACCGCCGCGGCGCGCAGCCGCGCGCCGACCGCGTCGAGCACGAGGCCATAGGCGCAGTCGACGATGTCGTCGAGCGACGGCGTCTTGGCAAGCGTCGCGGTCGCCTTGGCGAAGATTTCCTCGCGTGTCGGCAGGTGCGGCAGGTGCAGGTTCGCCAGCACCTCGGTCGCCCGCTCGCGCGCCGCCGCAAGCCGCTCCTGCAGCGCCGCGAGCTGCGAATGCCCGAGCGCCGCCGCGACCGCGCCGGCGATCCAGTCCGAGTTGAAGCTCGCGGCGAGCTGGGCGGCGGTGCGGTTGATCACCCGCGCGCCGAGCCGCTGCTCGTTGCGCAGCACCTCGCGCGGCGGCAGCTTCAGGTTCCACACCAGGCGCACCCACGACAATGCCTTGAGAACGTAGAAGGTCGGGTCGTATTCCCACCAGCGGAATCCCTGCCGCACGCTGCTCTGGAACGCGTGGTGGTTGTTGTGCCAGCCCTCGCCCATGGTGAAGAACGCGAGCAGCCAGTTGTTGCGCGAGTTGTCGCCCGTGACGTAGCGCCGGCGGCCATGCACATGGGCGAGCGAGTTGATGCAGAAGGTCGCGTGGTAGAGCAGCACGGTGCTCCAGAAGAAGCCGACCACGAGGCCCGACCAGCCGCCGATCGCGAGGCAGATCAGCGCCAGCACGACGGCAGGCGCGAGCTCATGGCGGTGCAGCCAGCGCAGCTCCGGATAGCGGGCGAAATCCTCGATCTTGACGAGGTCGGTCGTGTCGTGGCGCCGCGAGAAGATCCAGCCGAGGTGGGCGTAGAGGAAGCCGCGCTGGCGCGGCGAGTGCACGTCCGCCTCGGTGTCGGAGTGCAGGTGGTGGTGGCGGTGCTTGGCGGCCCACCACAGCACGCTCTTCTGCGCGGTCGACTGCGACACCAGCGCCAGCACGAACTGGAAGGCGCGGCTCGTCGCGAAGGCGCGGTGCGAGAAGTAGCGGTGATAGCCGGCGCCGACGGCGAAGATGCGCAACCAATAGAGCCCGACGCCGAGCGCGAGCGCGGTCCACGTCACGCCGGTCCAGATCGCCGCAAAGCAGGCGAGATGGACGAGCACGAACGGAACCGCCGTCGGATAGATGATGTCGTCGTTTTCAGGGGTGGAAGCGGCGACGGATGTCGAGACGGACTTCGAGTCTTCATGGCTCAAGGGTCGAACGCCTCCAAGGCGCGGTCGGGATCAGTGGGGGCCTTGCGAGGTCTCGGGTCGGGTACCCATGAGACAGCAGGAATCATGAGACAACGGGAATCATCCTCGCGACCCCATACGTAGGGCTCCGGCCGCCGATCGGCAAGCGTCGACCGACCGACTGGCAGGCGTGGAACCGGGCGGATTGCACACGGGTCGCGCGACCGTAGCGGGCAATCCTTGCCGAGACCTTGCCCGCCGTCGCGCGACCT
>CAVPGG010000221.1:0-3522 GCA_963703755.1 uncultured Pseudomonadota bacterium | reverse complement strand
CTATGTTGTGTGCGTGCCTACGTTCAGTTGCGTGTCTCCAGTCGCTTCGCAAACAGGCACAGCCCCTGGCCGTCCCACCACAGCGCCTTGAGCAGATAACCGCGCCGTCCACGAAAGACGAAGATCTGCCCGCCGAACGGATCGTGCTGGAGCTTCTCCTGCACCAGCATCGCCAGCCCGTCGAAGCCCTTGCGCATGTCGGTGAAACCGCCTGCGAGCCACACCCGCGTCCCGGCCGGCGGCGTGATCATCGTCCCCCCAGCGCGCTCAGCACCCGCCGCAGCGGCTCAACCTCGATGACGTTGCGCACCACGATCACGATCCCGTTCGGAAGCCTGATCTCGATCGCGCCTTCGCCGATCCCCGCCGAAGCCGCGCACGCCGCTCCCGCAGCGGTCTCATTCGCGATCGCGACCGGCACGAACCCATCGCCCGCTACGCCGCCCGCAAGCGCTTCCGAAAGCAGCTGACGCCGCCAGGTGAACAGCTGGCCAGGCGCGATGCCGTGAGCGCGGGCCACTTGCGATGCGGTACGCTCCGGCTGCGCAGATTCTGCTACGATCCGCAGCTTCTCATCCCGGCTCCAGCGTCGGCGCCGTTGAACCGATGTGATCACCTCGATCGCCGTCATCGTGCTATGCCTATTGTCACAATAAGCACAGCACCTCGCGCGAACTCAGGCGGGAAAACAAGGCAGCCGTCACAAGACGCTTACGCCGATCGGCTTCATGCGTCACTACTATGACCTTCACCAGCTTCTACGGCGCAAAGACGTTCAGGATTTTATCGGGAATCCAGCCTACACGGCACACAAAGCGAAGCGATTCCGCGGCGGTGACAATCCGAATATCGCCGAGAACGAGGCGTTTGTCCTTTCTGATCGGGCAACGCGCGCGAAATATGCGAAAGCGTTCGCTGACAGCGTGGCGCTCTATTACGGCAAGCCCCCGAGCTTCGAACAGATCCTCGCCCAGATCGCGGCCTGGGCTCATCGTCTTTAGATGTCGCGATGGATCTGCGGCAAAACCCGGCGCCCGTCGTGCCAAGGCAACACGCCAGGCGATCCTCTCATCCCCCATCCCCGGGGCCGAGGCAATCCACCTCGATATCGGCCGCCCGCAATGACTCGATGGTCGCGGCGAGATGCGGCTGGTCGCGCGTCTCGATGACGACCTCGAGCAGCACCGCCTTCGCGGGCAGCTCCGTGAAGATGCGCTGGTGGGATACCTCGACGATGTTGGCGCCGGCCTTGCCCAGCGCCGCGACGACCAGCGCGAGCTGGCCCGGCCGATCCGCGAGGTCGAACCGAAGTCGTGAGAGGCGGCCTTCGCGCGCGAGCTGGCGCGTGAGCACGCCGGACAGGAGCCGCGTGTCGATATTGCCGCCGCTCAGCACGAGGCCGACGTTGCGGGCCTTATGGCGCTCCGGATCGACGAGCAGCGCGGCGAGGCCCGCGGCGCCGGCGCCTTCGACTAGCGTCTTCTCGATCGTCAGGAGGAGGCTCACGGCATGCTCGAGGTGCGGCTCGGTTACGAGAACGATGTCGTCGACGAGCGCCCGCACGATCTCGGACGTGATCCGGCCGGGTGCTTTGACCGCAATTCCTTCCGCCAGCGTGTCGCCGCGCGTCGGCAGCGATTGCCCCCTTGATGACGTTGTACATCGAGGGATAGAGCGCGGCCTGCACGCCGATGATCTCGATTGCGGGCTTGAGGGTCTTCGCGGCCACCGCCATGCCGGAGATGAGGCCGCCGCCGCCAATCGGCACGATCAGGACGTCGAGCACAGGAACCGCCGCGAGCATCTCCAGCGCGACGGTGCCCTGGCCGGCGATGATCAGCGGATCGTCATAGGGATGGACGAAGGTCAACCCTTCGTCGCGGCCGTGCTCGCGGGCCAATGCGGCGGCTTCCTCGAGGGTCGCGCCGCCTTCGATCACGGTCGCGCCATGCCGACGCGTTTGTCGATCTTCACCATCGGCGTGCCGACCGGAACGAAGATGGTCGCCGGAATAGCAAGACGGGCCGCGTGGTAGGCCACGCCTTGCGCGTGATTGCCGGCCGAGGCGGCGATCACGCCGCGCCGTCGCTTGATCGTCGGTGAGCGCCGCGAGCCGGTTGGCGCGCCGCGCTCCTTGAACGTCGCCGTGAACTGCAGGTTCTCGAACTTGAGCCACACGCCTGCGCCGGTGATGTCGGACAGGGTCCGGCTGCGCTCGAAGTTCGTCGCTTTGACGAAGCCGGCGAGGCTGCGTGCGGCCGCCTCGATGTCGGCGAGGGTGACCGGCAGCCGGGCCAAGGATTCTCTCGTCGATCGGAACTCGCTCATCGCCTGCGGGTGGCTCGTCGAAGACTGCGTGTTCGGCCCTCCATTATATACGCCTTGATATACGCCTTGCGTGCGCGCTATGGCGCGTTCGTCCAAGGCGCGTTCAAGTATTGATTGCCCCAACCCATAAAATCCGAGCGTTGCCCTGAGGCGCGCGGCGAAGCCGCGGGGCCGGTCGAAGACGACGGAGCTGAGTTACAACGCCCGTTCCCACGTCTCCCCCACCACCTCGACGCCCCACTCGGCGTGCCGCTCCTCGGCGATCTTCGCAAAGCCCGCCTTGCGGATAGTCTCCCGCGCCGCCGCGAGGCAGCTGTGCGTCCACAGCGTCATCTTCGCGTAGCCCGCGGCGCGCGCGAACGCGATGCACTCGTCGACACTGGCCTGGGTGATGGCCTGATACCAAAAACGCTGGCGGTCGCGCGGCGACAGACCCTCGGGATCGAGGCCGAGTTGCCGCACCGCTTCGCGGTCCCACCGCACCCGTTTGAGCAAGGCGGCCACGTCGCGCAGGACAGCGCGCGACACTTCCGTGCCGTCCGCAGTGCTGATGCGGCGACCGATCAAGATGTTGAGCAACCCCTGGAAGTTGCCCTCCTGGCCCTGTTCCCTCACAGCATCCAGGAACTCGCCAGCCGATCCATGACGAGGCCCCGTACGGGTTGCACCCTTTCCGCCAGCGGCGGTATGGGCGGGACATCCACCGTTCTACCCGCTCGCGTCATGATACCATCTTTCCCAGGTTCGCCGGAATGCCTCAGTTGCCACAACCGCGGAAAGTACCCGTCTTGCCTCAGCCGGAGACGCAACGGTTTGCCTCCTTTTCTTTTTCGGCCAGACCGCGGCGCTTTCTTGGCTTGTCTCTCTTCGCCAATTTCCGGCACCGCCACGCCCGCCGGCATCGCCGTTACAACCGGCCGAATCCTTTTCCGCCCCGCCCCTCCCTGCGGTTACAATGGCCGAGGGCGGTCGTTCTCTCCTCCTTTCTCGCCGAGGTTGCACCATGACCAAGCGTATCTTCTTCCTGCCGGGCGTCTGCTGGTTGTTGCTCAGTTATCCTTCCGTGCGGGCGGAAGAACCGAAGACCGGCTTCCAGGCCGAGGTGAAGGTTTGCCCGGCAACGCGCTCGACTGGGAGTTCGCCGCCTCCGGCTTCGGTCTCAAGGCCCTGCAACTGCCCACCACCTCAACTGCG
>CAVPGG010000220.1:0-5701 GCA_963703755.1 uncultured Pseudomonadota bacterium | reverse complement strand
CTCGGGGCTTCATTGTGGCCATGGGCCGCGACTTCTATTACGCGGTCGCTGCGGATGTGCTGATGGCTGTGCCGTGGGCAGAGTTCGAGGAGATGTGCTACTTCTTCACGCACCTGTACCGCGACCGTTACGGCAGCTTCCCCGATACCGGAACTGGCATTTCCCCGCGAATCAGGCTCCAACCTGGCCGGATGGCCCTGCTGACCAGCCACAACCACAACCACAGCAAACGCGCTCGCCCGAGCGCGCCAGCCCGGTTCCGACGACGACAAGCGCGCAGTCCCGCCGTTATCTGCGTGGCAGCCCGGTGATCGTCTCAGCCCGTCCATGTCGCACGCGAACGATTGATCTGAGCGCGGCACGCGATGGCCGGCGCCTCGCTCATGCCGCTTCTCGTGCGTTCAGACGGGCCCACCATGATCGGCCACCCGGCTGGTGGTCATAACTCGGCCGGCCAGACCCGGCCGCTTCTTGAACCTGGCGGCCTCTGGCGCTATGCGGGCCGCCAAGGCGATGGAGATCAAGGCGATCGATCTCACCGATCCGTGGGCGCTGCGCGAGCTCAACCACTGCGTGCGCGCGTCGAGGGGCTGCCACCCTATGCGCGCCAGCTGGTCGAGCACATGCGCGCCGGCGCGGGCTGACGGCCCAGCGATCTTCGCACGGTCACAATATCGCGCAATACTTTCCCCTCACGGCGGGCAGCTCGACGGAGGACATGATGTCCAGCTCACACGGAATCTTCTGCTGGTACGAGTTGATGACGAGCGACACCAAGGCGGCCGAGGCCTTCTATCGCGGCGTGCTCGGCTGGAGCATGAAGGATGCCGGCGTGCCGGACCGCTCCTACACGATCCTATCGGTCGGCGAGACGCCGATCGGCGGCCTGATGACGCTGCCGGGGGAGGCGCGCGCCATGGGCGCGCAGCCGGGCTGGAGCGGCTACATTGCGGTCGACGACGTGGACGACTACGCGGCGCGGGTGAAGCAGGCGGGCGGCGCGATCCATCACGGGCCGGAAGACATTCCCGGCATTGCCCGCTTCGCCGTGGCCGCCGATCCGCAGGGCGCGATGTTCCAGCTGATCAAGGGTTTCTCGGATGACGCCCCGCAATGGCCGGGGCCGAGCACGCCCGGATATCCGGGCTGGCGCGAGCTTTTCGCGGGCGACTGGGAGCCCGCCTTCGCGTTCTATTCCGAGCTGTTCGGCTGGACCAAGGGGGAAGCCTTCGACATGGGGCCGATGGGCACCTACCAGCTCTTCGCCATCAAGGGCGTGCCGTCCGGCGGCATGATGACCAAGCCGACGCAGATGCCGCGGCCATCGTGGCTGTTCTACTTCAATGTCGACAGCATCGACGCGGCGAGTGCGCGCGTCACCGCGGGCGGAGGGCGCATCCTGCTCGATCCGACGGAAGTGCCGGGCGGCAGCTGGATCGTGCAATGCGCCGATCCGCAGGGCGCGATGTTCGCGCTGGTCGGGCCGCGCTCGGCCAAGGCATAGAGACACAGCTCGACGTGGACGCCGTCCCGCCGCGGCGGGACGGCTCGATGCGGACGCACGGACCCGTCGATCCACGTTACCTTCATCCGAGGGAGGGCAAAGCATGACCTGGGGCATTCCGACCGACGTCTTCCTCAAGATCCACGTCGTCATCAGCCTGGTCGGTATCGCATCGGGGCTCATCGTCCTGGTCGCCCTCGTCGGCGGCAGGCTGCTGTCCGGCTGGACGGCGCTCTTTCTCACGACGACCGTTCTCACCAGCGTCACCGCATTCCCGCTGCCGCCGTTCGGCCTCGATCCGCCGCGCATCGTCGGTATCATCTCGCTCGTCATGCTCGCGATTGCGATCGCCGCGCTCTATCTCTTTCGTCTTGGCGGAGCGTGGCGCTGGATCTACGTCGTGACCCCACTGGTGGCGCTGTTCTTCAACTGCTTCGTCGGCGTCATCCAGTCGTTCGACAAGATTCCGTCACTGCACGCGATCGGGCCGACGCAGGACGCCCCGGCGGTCCACATCGCCCACCTCGTGCTGCTGGCAACCTTCGTCGTACTCGGCATCGTGGCGATCATCCGCTTCCACCCGAAGCCGACCGCATAGGCGCGGTCGCCTCAGCGCGGCATCAGCACCCAGTAGTCGAGATCGAGGATCACGGCCGGGTCGTACTCGCTGCCTGTCTTGTGGGGAAAATCCGCGCAGGGCTTGTCCTTGGTCGCGACGGTGCGCAGCCGCATGGCGCCGAACGTCGGTGCGGCCCGGCAGCTCGGCGCGCGCCAGCACCTGCGACCACGCGAACACGGTGCCGCCGGCGAACAGCGGCGCCACGTGCCGGCCGCCGTTGACGGCGGCGATCTGGAACGCGTTGGCGAGCCCGTTGAAGGAGAGCGCGCGGGCGAGCGAGATGACGACGCCGCCATAGATCAGCCGCCTGCCGAAGCGGCCCTCCGCGGCGCTGAACTGGTCGAAATGGATGCGCGCCGTGTTCTGGTAGAGCCGCGTCGCAAGCTGGTGCTCGGCCTCCTCGACCGTGTAGCCGTCGACGTGATCGATGCGCTCGCCCGGCTTGTAGTCGGCAAGCCGTGCCGCGCTGCCGGCGAGCGCGTTGTCGTAGGCGCCGATATTGAGGATCGGGCAGGCGCCGCCGAGCGCGGCGGAATCGACCGCCTCGGGCAGCTCCGGCACCGTTTCGCCGGGCGCGGCCGCCGCCTCGTCGCGCTTGCGCACCATCACCCAGCGGCAATATTCGAGCACGTCCTGGCGATGCTGGTTGCGCCCGCGCGAGCGCACGTAGACGACGCCGGTCTTGCGGCTGGAATTCTCCTTGAGGCCGATCACCTCGGAGGTCGCCGTGAGCGTGTCGCCCGGATAGACCGGCTTGAGGAAGCGGAAGTCGGCATAGCCGAGGTTGGCGACCGCGTTGAGCGAGATGTCCGGCACGGTCTTGCCGAACACGATATGGAAGACGAGAAGGTCATCGACCGGCGCGCGCGGAAAGCCGAGCGCGCGGGCGAACTCGTCGGAGGACTGCACGGCGAAGCGCGGGCCGTAGAGCGCGGTGTAGAGCGCGACATCGCCGACCGTGACGGTGCGCGGCGTCGCGTGCTGGATCACCTGGCCGACGCGGAAGTCTTCGAAGAAATTGCCGGGGTTAGCCTTGCTCATTGCGATCAACTAATTTCATGGGTGGAGGATACGTTCATCCCGGCGGCATACGATAGCATGCCGGCTTGCCCCGTGTCCGTCGACTTTCGGATGAGAGCTGCCGATGCCGCGCCGCCTGATCTCCACCGACTCGCCTTTCGAGAAGACCGCCGGCTACAGCCGCGCGGTGGTCGATGGCGACTTCTGCTTCGTCGCCGGCACCACCGGCTACGACTACGTCAACATGACGATGCCGGACGCGATCGAGGAGCAGACGCGCAACTGCTTCCGCAGCATTACGCGCGCGCTGAGCGAGGCGGGCTTCGCGCTCGCCGACGTGGTACGCGCGACCTACTACGTCACCAATCGCGTCGACGCCGAGCGCGTGCTGCCGATCTGCGGCGAGTTTCTCGCCAACATCCGGCCGGCCGCGACCATCCTGATCGTCACCGGGCTGCTCAAGCCCGAGATGAAGGTCGAGATCGAGGTCACGGCGTATCGCGCGCGCTGAGGCGTAGCCGCGAGCCACGTCATCACGTCGGCGTGAGCACTGCGGCGACGCGGAAACCCGCGTCGCGCGCCGCCGTATCTCAACGCGACGACGACACGGAGGGATGAGCCGAGCAGATCGGCTCACCGTGCGTTGGTCGCAACCCGCAACATCCTCTCAGGAGAAGATCATGTCGAAGCGTTTCGGCCTGCTGGCCGCCACTGCCGCCATCGCGCTCGCCCTCGGCGTCGCGCTCCCGGTCGCGTCGTTCGGCGCGACGGAAAAAACCGTGCAAGTCGGCGGCGCGCCGATGTATCCGTCGAAGAACATCATCCAGAACGCGGTCAACTCGAAGGATCACACCACGCTGGTGGCGGCCGTAAAGGCGGCGGGTCTCGTCGAGACGCTGGAAGGCAAGGGCCCGTTCACGGTGTTCGCGCCGACCAACGCGGCGTTCTCCAAGCTGCCGGCCGGCACCGTCGAGACGCTGGTCAAGCCCGAGAACAAGGACACGCTCACCAAGATCCTCACCTATCACGTGGTCCCGGGCCGGCTCACTGCGGCCGCACTAATGAAGATGGTGCGTGAGGGCGGCGGCATGGCCAAGCTCAAGACCGTCGAGGGCGCCGAGCTCATCGTCAAGCAGGCCGGCCCCGGCAAGCTCACGGTGACCGACGCCAAGGGCGACGTGTCGACGATCACCATCGCGGACGTGCTGCAGTCGAACGGCGTGATCCACGTGGTGGATACGGTGCTGCTGCCGATGTGAGGTGGTGAAGCCGCGCATTGAAGAAGTTTGAGGGTCCTCTCCCCCGCTCTTGTCCGCCGTAGCGCGCAGCGCGTAGGCGGATGCGGGGGAGAGACAGAGAGGGGGAAGCCGCTTGCTCATGCGTTTGCGGCTTCCCCCTCCCCTCCCTCCCCCGCAAGCGCTATTCGATTCACACTTCTCAAAATCTGATTCTGCGCCAATGGGTTACGCGATCGCGCCCCTTGGGATGGCGGAGAACGCCAGTTTCGAGTTCAAGGGATTCGAAAGACTCACGTTTTTCTGCTTCGGACTTCGACAGAGCGAGTGAGAAGTGTGCATTCGATAGCCCGCAAGCGGGGGAGGGAGCTGAAGCGCACGAGCAAGCAGCAAGCGGCTCACCTCGCGACGGCGTGACGCGATTGTGAAACGACAGGGCGCGCCGCATTTGATAGGTAGCGCCGGGCGTCAAAAACCGCGAAGGACCATGACCGCAGAAGCCATAGCGACACGGCCGAAGGCCGCGACAATCCATCCGTTGTGGGTGCGTATCACGCACTGGATCAACGCGGTCGCGATCCTGATCATGATCGGCTCGGGCTGGCAGATCTACGACGCCTCCCCGCTGCCGCTGTTCAACTTCGTGATCCCGCCGAGCATCGCGCTCGGCGGCTGGCTGGCGCCGGCGATCTCCTGGCACCTTGCCGGCATGTGGCTTTTGGTCGCGAACGGCATCGTCTACGTGACGCTCGGCCTCGCCACCGGCCGCTTCCGCGCCAAGCTGTTGCCGATCCGCCCGCGCGAGGTGCTGCGCGACCTCGGCGCTGCGCTGCGCGGCAAGCTCTCGTACGAGGACCTTTCGGTCTACAACGCGGTGCAGAAGCTGCTCTATCTCGGTGTGATCCTGACCGGCGTCGTGATCGTGCTGTCCGGCCTGTCGATCTGGAAGCCGGTGCAGTTCCAAGAATTCACAGCGCTGTTCGGCGGCTACGACCGCGCGCGCTACGTGCATTTCCTCGCCATGAGCATGATCGTCGGCTTCCTCGTCGTGCATGTCGCGCTCGCGCTGATCGTGCCGAAGAGCCTGCGTGCCATGATCTTCGGCCGCTGAGTCGAAAGGGAACGCGATGCCGCGCATCCTCAAGATCATTCCGGGCGTCGACGCGAAGCTCCTGATCCGCGACGCCGCGAAGCTCCTGCCCGATCCGTCGCGCCGGCTGTTCCTGCGCAGCGCCGCCGGACTCGGCGTCATCACCATGCTCACCGGCTGCGACATCGTCGACAGCGACGCGGCCGAGGGCGCGCTCGCACGGATCTCGCGCT
>CAVPGG010000219.1:0-9878 GCA_963703755.1 uncultured Pseudomonadota bacterium | reverse complement strand
ACCGCGGTCGCGACCTTCACGGGCGCGCTCAAGGCCGACCAGGCGGCGCTTGAGAACATCAAGGTCCAGCTCAGCTATTGTGTGATCCGCGCGCTGATCTCGGGCCGCATCAGCCAGGCGGCCGTCAAGGTCGGCAACTTCGTGCGGTCCGCCGATACGGCGCCGATTGCCGTCATCAACCAGATGGCGCCGCTCTACGTGACGTTCACGATCCCGCAGGGGAACCTGCCCGACGTGCGGCGCGCGCTCGCGGCCGGGACCGCGAATGTCGAGGTGGCCATCCCGGGCGAAACGCGGCGCGCGACGGGCGTCGTCACCATGATCGAGAACGCGGTCGATATGTCCACCGGCATGGCGACGGTGCGCGCCACCATGCCGAACGAGGACGAGCTTCTGTGGCCCGGCACGCTGGTCACGGCGCGCATGACGCTGCGAATGGAGAATGCCGTCGCGGTCCCGTCGGTCGCGGTGCAGGTCAGCCAATCCGGCCCGTTCGTCTACGTCGTGCGCGACCGCAAGGCCGTGGTTCAGCGCGTCAAGGTCGAACGCATTGTCGACGACGTGACGGTGGTGAGCGAAGGTCTCGACGGCGGCGAGACGATTGTCACCGACGGCCAGTTGCTGCTCACCAACGGGACGCCGGTGACGACACGCGAGCGCAAGGACGGCGTCTGATCCATGCAGATTTCCGAAACCTGCATCCGCCGCCCCGTGATGACGACGCTGATCACGGCCTCGCTGATCGTGTTCGGCGTCTTCGCCTATCGCCTGCTTGCGGTTGCCGCCCTGCCGGCGGTCGATTTCCCGACCATCCAGATCACCGCCTCGCTGCCGGGAGCGAGTCCCGAGACGATGGCGGCCTCGGTCGCCTCGCCGATCGAGCGCCAGCTCTCGACCATCGCGGGCATTAGCTCGATGAACTCGTCGTCCGCGCTGGGCCTCTCGCAGATCACCATCCAATTCGATCTCGGCCGCAACATCGACGGCGCCTCGCTCGACGTGCAGACTGCGCTCGCGACTGCGCAAAAGCTCCTGCCGGTCGAGATGACGACGCCGCCCTCGTTCCGCAAGGTCAATCCGGGCGACTTCCCGGTGCTGTACATCAGCATGCGCTCCGACACGCTTCCGCTGTCGGCGATCGACGACTACGCCGAGATCGTGCTGGCGCCGCAGATCTCGCAACTGCCCGGCATCGCCCAGGTGCTGGTCTATGGCGCGCAGAAATTCGCCGTGCGCGTCCAGGTCGATCCGGTCGCGGCCGCGGCGCGCAACATATCGCTCGACGACATCCGCACCGTGGTGACCAAGGCCAATTCCTCGGCGCCGGTCGGCACCCTGCAGGGTCAGAAGCAGTCCGTCACGCTGCTCGCCACCAGCGCCATGCTGCACGCGGCCGACTACCGCGACGTTGTCGTCGCCTATCGCAACGGCGCGCCTGTCAAGCTCACCGAGGTCGCGCGCGTCCTCGACAGCGTCGAGAACGACAAGATCGCCACCTGGTTCAACGCGGAGCGGGCGATCGTGCTCGCGATTCAGCGCCAGCCCGACGCCAACACGGTCGAGGTGGTCGACATGGTGCGCGCGAGGCTGACGCACATCCCTGTGCCGCCGTCGATCCAGGTGCAGCCGCTGTTCGACCGCTCGATCTCGATCCGTGCCGCGGTGGGGGACGTTGAGGTGACGCTGGCGATCGCCATCTCCCTCGTCATCATGGTGATCTTCCTGTTTCTGCGCAAAGTGTCGGCGACGATCATCCCGGCGCTGGCGGTGCCGATCTCGCTGATCGCGACGTGCGCCGCGATGTACGCGTTCGGATTCTCGATCAACAACATGACTTTGCTCGCGCTCACGCTCTCGGTCGGCTTCGTGGTCGACGACGCGATCGTCATGCTGGAGAACATCGTGCGCCACATCGAGGGCGGCATGCGGCCGTTCGAGGCGGCGCTCAAGGGCTCGCGCGAGATCGGCTTCACGATCATCTCGATCACCTTCTCGCTGATCGCGGTTTTCATCCCCGTCCTGCTGATGGGCGGCATGGTCGGCCGCGTGTTTCGCGAGTTTGCCGTCACGGTGGCGGTCGCGATCGTGCTGTCCGGCTTCGTATCGCTGACGCTCACGCCGATGCTGTGCGCGCGCGTGCTCAAGGGCCATCACGGCGAGGAGAAGCAGTTCTTCGTCCTGCGCTGGTTCGAGCGCATGTTTGATCTGTGGCTGCGCGCGTATCAGTGGTCGCTCGGCTGGGTGATCCGCTTCAAGGCGGTCATGCTGCTGGTGACACTCGCGACCATCGCGGGCACGATCTGGCTCTACACGGTGGTGCCGCTGGGCTTCTTCCCGCAGGAAGACACCGGATACGTGATCGGCATTACCGAAGCCAATACCGACATCGCGTTCCCTGCGATGGTCGAGCACCAGCGCAAGATCGCCGACATAGTGCGCCGGGATCCCGCGGTCGATTACGTCAACTCGACGGCCGGCGTCGGCGGGCCCAATCAGCTGTCCAACAGCGGGCGCATGCTGGTCGCGCTCAAGCCGAGCAGGGAGCGCGACGCCCTGCCAGTTGTCCTGGCGCGGCTGCGCCGCACGGCCAATGTCGTGATCGGCATGGATATCATCTTCCAGCCGATCCAGAACATCAACCTGGGCGGCAAGCTCTTGAGGGGCCAGTATCAATACACGCTGCAATCGAACGATACCGAAACTCTCTACCGCGTCGCGCCCGAGATGCGCGACAAGATCGCCAAGATCCCCGGCCTGCTGGACGTCAACACTGACCTTTACGTGAAGAACCCGCAGATCACGGTCGAGGTCGATCGCCAGAAGGCGGCCGTCTATGGCATCTCCATCGACCAGGTGCGCCAGGAGCTTTATGACGCCTTCGGCTCGCGCCAAGTGGCGACGATCTATACCCAGGCGAACAATTACGAGGTCATCCTCGAGGCCAAACCGGAATTCCAATCGAGCATCAGCGATCTCAACAGGATCTACATCAAGACCAATCAGCCCAACCTCACGACCGGGCCGGGCGCCGGGATCAACGGCAACGGGGTGGCAAACGGGCCCGTGATCCCGCTCAGCGCCGTGACCCAACTCGTGCCGACGGTCGGGCCGCTGCAGGTCAACCACCAGGGCCAGCAGCCAGCCGTGACCATCTCGTTCAATCTCGTGCCTGGCTTTTCGATCGGGCAGGCGGTTGACGCGATCCTGAAGCTGGAGCGCGAGGATCGTCTGCCGGCGACAATCACCTCCGGATTCCACGGGAACACCCAGGTCTTCCAAGAGGCGCGGAAGGGGCAGGTGGTCCTGCTGTTGGCGGCGATTTTCGCGGCCTACGTGATCCTGGGCATCCTCTACGAGAGCTTCATCCACCCGATCACCATCATCTCGGGCCTGCCATCGGCCGGCATCGGCGCCATGCTGACGCTGCTCGCGTTCCGCATGGACCTGTCGGTGATCGCCATGATCGGCATCGTCATGCTGGTCGGCATCGTGAAGAAGAACGCCATCATGATGATCGACTTCGCGATCGAGCGCCGTCGCGTCGGGCTCGGCGCCGAGGCCGCGATCAAGGAGGCCGCGGTGCTGCGCTTCCGCCCGATCATGATGACCACCTTCGCGGCGATCTTCGGAACGCTGCCGATCGCGCTCGGCACCGGCGCCGGCGCCGAGCTGCGCCAGCCGCTCGGCGTCGCGGTCGTGGGGGGCTTGTGCCTGTCGCAGCTCCTCACCCTCTACATCACGCCCGTGATCTATCTCTACCTCGACCGCGTCGACCGCCTCCTCAAGCGGCGCCTCGAGCCGCAGCTCGAGGAGGTCGCGCCGGCGCCGACCGCGGTCGCGGCCGAGTAGGGCATCGCGTGGAACGAACAGCCGATCAGATCGAGAAGCTGGTGCCGCAGCCGCAGGACGCGGTGGCGACGGGATTGTTCACCTTGAACGCGGCGCCGATCAGGTCGTCGACATAGTCGATCTCGGCGCCCTCCATGTACTTGACCGAGGTCGGATCGATCAGCACGGTCGCGCCGGCCTTCGCCAGCACGAGATCGTCGGCCGCCTTGGCCTGCTCGAAGCCGAACTTGTATTGAAAGCCTGAGCAGCCGCCGCCCTCGACCGAGACGCGCAGCATGCTGCCGGAAGGCTCGGCCTTGAGGATCTCGCCGATCCGTCGCGCCGCCCGTTCGGTCATGGTCACGGTTGCGTTCATGCTGTGGCCCGTTGCGATTGCGTCAGACTCTTAGTTAAGTGCGGCCCCGGTCCGGGTCAACTGCTTGGCACCAGAGGCTCCAGAGGCGGGCCGAAGAGGCAGACATGGCGGTCACGGCGGCTCGTGCGCGTGCGCCCTATGCGGCCGACCCGGCGGCGGGCCGCGGCCGGCTGCGCGCGGAGCCGCCGAGCCTGACGCGCAGCGATTTCCGGCGCGACTGCGACCGCATCATCCATTCGACCGCGTTCCGCCGCCTCGCCCACAAAACCCAGGTGTTCATCCCGCACGAGGGCGACCACTACCGCACCCGGCTCACCCATACCCTCGAGGTGACGCAGATCGCCCGCTCGCTCGCCCGCGCGCTCGGCCTCGACGAGGACCTCGCCGAGGCCTCGGCGCTCGCCCACGATCTCGGCCACCCGCCGTTCGGCCACGCCGGCGAGCGCGCGCTCGACCGCTGCCTCGCGGCGCATGGCGGCTTCGACCACAATGCGCAGACGCTTGCCGTGGTGACGCGGCTCGAGCGCCACTACGCGGAGTTCGACGGGCTCAACCTCACCTGGGACACGCTCGAAGGCCTGGTCAAGCACAACGGTCCGCTCACCGACGCGACCGGCCGGCCGACCGGCCGCCATGCCGAGAAGGGCGTGGCGGCGGAAATTCGCGACTATTGCGCCGTGCAGGACCTCGATCTGTGGCGCTATCCGAGCGCGGAGGCGCAGGCCGGCGCGATCTCCGACGACATCGCGTATGACGCCCACGACATCGATGACGGTCTGCGCGCCGGGCTGTTCGCGTTCGACGATCTCGCCGACGTGCCGCTCGCCGGCGACGTCCTGCGCGAGCTTGCGCGGCTGCATCCCGGCATCGAGCCGAGCCGGCGCGCGCACGAGCTGGTGCGCCGCCTGATCACCCGCATGATCAACGACGTGCTGGCCGAGAGCGACCGGAGGCTCGCCGCGCTCGGCGCCCGCTCGGCCGACGAGGTGCGCGGCGCGACCGCGCCCGTCGTCGCCTTCTCGCCCGCCATGGCGGCCGCCGACCGGGCGATCAAGCAATTCCTGCTGCCGCGCATGTACCGGCACGAGCGGGTGATGCGCATCATGCGCGAGGCCGAGGGCGTGGTCGCCGACCTGTTCGGGCGCTACTGCGGCGATTGCGCCGAACTGCCCGAGGAATGGCGGCAGGGCACCGTCGGCGCCGACGCCGCCACCTGCGCGCGCCACATCGCGGATTTCATCGCCGGGATGACGGATCGCTACGCGCTGATCGAGCACGCGCGGCTCTTTGACTCGACCCCGGAATTGCGATAGGCGCGCCCGGCAGATTCACCGGTTTGTCCATGGCCGCCAGCAACATCTTCAACGACGTCCTCGAGCGCGTGCGCGCCGTCAACGCGCGGCTCATCGCATCCGGCATGCTGCCGGCCGCGATCGATCAGTCGCGCATCGTAGTCGAGCCGCCGCGCGATCCGAGCCACGGCGACATGGCGACGAATGCCGCGATGGTGCTCGCCAAGGACGCCGGCAAGAAGCCGCGCGAGCTCGCGCAGGCGATCGCCGACGGGCTCGCGGCCGACGACCTGATCGAGAAGGTCGATGTCGCGGGGCCGGGCTTCATCAATCTCACGCTCAAGCCGGATGCCTGGATCGAGGCGCTGCGCGCCGCCATCCGCGCCGGCGCCGACTACGGCAAGGGCGACGTTGGCCATGGCGAGCCCGTCAATGTCGAGTATGTCTCCGCCAATCCGACCGGGCCGATGCATGTGGGCCACTGCCGCGGCGCCGTGTTCGGCGATGCGCTCGCCAACCTGCTCGCCTTCACGGGCCATAAGGTCACGCGCGAGTATTACGTCAACGACGCCGGCGCCCAGGTCGACGTGCTCGCGCGCTCGGCCTATCTGCGCTACCGCGAGGCGCTCGGCGAGGACATCGGCGCGATCCCCGACGGGCTCTATCCGGGCGATTACCTCAAGCCGGTCGGGCAGGCGCTTGCGGCCGAATACGGGCGCGCGCTCAACCAGAAGCCCGAAACGGACTGGCTGCCGGTCGTGCGCGCCAAGGCGATCGACATGATGATGGCCGCGATCCGCGAGGATCTGGCGGCGCTCAGCGTGCGCCACGACGTGTTCTTCTCCGAGCGCTCGCTCACCGAAGGGGCAACCGACGAGGTCGCGCGCACGCTCGACGCGCTGCGCGCGCAGGGCGAAGTCTACGAAGGCCGCCTGCCGCCGCCCAAGGGTGCGCCGGTCGACGACTGGGAGGATCGCGAGCAGACGCTGTTCCGCGCGACTGCGTTTGGCGACGACGTTGACCGGCCGCTGAGGAAGTCGGATGGCAGCTACACGTATTTCGCCTCCGACATCGCCTACCACCGGTCGAAATGGGAGCGCGGCTTCCACACCATGATCGACGTGTGGGGCGCCGATCACGGCGGCTACATCAAGCGCATGGCGGCGGCGGTGCGCGCGGTGAGCGACGGCAAGGGCGATCTCGACGTTAAGATCGTCCAGCTCGTGCGTCTGCTGCGCGGCGGCGAGCCGGTGAAAATGTCGAAGCGGTCCGGAGATTTTGTGACGCTGCGTGAAGTCGTGGATGAGGTCGGTCGCGACGCGGTGCGCTTCATGATGCTCTACCGCAAGAACGACGCCACCCTCGATTTCGACCTCGCCAAGGTGATCGAGCAGTCGCGCGACAACCCGGTGTTCTACGTCCAGTACGGCCACGCCCGCGGCCAGTCGGTCTTCCGCAATGCGCGCGAGGCGGTGCCGAATTTGCCGGCTGACGCGCCCGCGCGAGTTGCGATGCTGGCCGGCGCCGCCCTCGAGCGGCTCTCCGATCCGGCCGAAACCGCCCTCATGCGGAAAATCGCCCTTTATCCGCGCCTTGTCGAGGCCGCCGCCACGGCCCATGAGCCGCACCGAATCGCGTTCTATCTCTATGAACTGGCAAGCGAATTTCACGCGCTCTATACCAAGGGGCGGGACTCGCCACATTTACGCTTCATTATCCAGAATGATCCGACAATGACCGTTGCCCGTCTCGCCTTGGTCGAGGGGGTTGTAACTGTGCTCGCCTCCGGGCTGTCGTTGCTCGGTGTCGACGCGCCGGATGAGATGCGGTGATGCCGCCTCGCATGATCGGCGCCGTCGGACGCAAGACGCGGTCGACGCATGCGCACATCGTGGATGGGGGAAAGCCGTTGACGGTGACAGTATCTGGTGACGGTATCTGATGGCGGATGACAGCTATCGCGGTTACGGCAACGATCCCTTCGGTCGCACGCGAACGGATTCGTCCAATCCGCCGACCGATCCGCTGACCGAGCTCGCGCGCCTGATCGGGCAGAGCGACCCTTTCGCGGCGGACAACCGCCGTGCCGATCAACGTCAGCGGCCCGCGCCGCCGGCCGATTGGCGCAGCGATCCGGCGCCCTCCGCACCCGCCTATGACGCGCCAGCCCACGACGACCGCTACGGCGCGCCGTCCGAGCAGGCGCCCGATGCGGACAACGGCTATGGCGCCGCTGACGGATACGCGAACGATCCGCGGTACGCGCAAGATCCACACTACGCGCAGGATCGCGCTACGCGCAAGATCCGCGCTACGCGCAAGATCCGCGCTCCGCTGGCGATCCCCGTTACGACAATGGCGGCTACCCCAACGACCGCGGCTACCAGGGCGACCCGCAAGCCTATCGGCAGGATGCGGCCGACGCGCCGCATCAGCAGCCCGCGCAGCCCTACTATGGCGAGCCCGACGGTTCGCGCGGCCATCCGGCCTACGATCCGGCGCCCGCCGCTGGCCAGCCGGGCTACGGGACGCCGCCGCCGTTCTACGGTGCCAACCCGCAGTCGGCCCACCCCGCCGATTACTACGACGATGCGCCGGCGCCGCGCCGGCGCGGCTGGCTCGTGACCGCAGCCGCCCTGGTCGGCCTGGCGGTCATCGGAACCGCCGGCGCTTTCGCGTACCGGGCAGTGTTCAAGAGCGGTCCGCCGCCGCTGATCACGCGCGATGTGCGGCCCGACAGGATGCTGCCCGCCAATGCGGCCAACGCGGCTAATGCGGACAGTGGCGACAAGCAGACCCCGCGCTTCGCTGCAACGGCCGGCAACGAGCAGATGGCGCCGCCGCCCGAACAGCCGATCAACATTCCGAGCGCGCCGCCGGCGCCGAGCGCCATGCCGGCGCCCGCAGCGCCGACGCTCGCGGCAGCGCCGAATGCGACCGCGCAGCCGCCGACAGTCGCGCCGGCTGCGCCCGGCAACGCGGCCGCGCCGCGCAAAATTCGCACCGTGAAGATCACCACCGACCAGGAGCCGAGCGACGCTGCCGCCCAGCCGCGCCCGATCGCGCCGCGGACAGGGTCGCCGCGCGCCGCTGCGCCGCCCGCGCACAACGCCGACGCGCCGCTGTCGCTTGCGCCGCAAGGGGGGCCGGATACGGCGCCCCCGCCGCCGGCCCGCAACATTGCGCCCGGCCCGCCGATGCGCACCACGGCCCTCGCGCCCGCGGCTCCGCCAGCCGAAAACGGCGGCGGCTACTACGTGCAGGTCAGCGCGCAGAAGTCGCAGGAAGAGGCGCGCGCGTCCTTCCACAGCATCCAGGCCAAATATGCGAGCGTGCTCGGCGGCCGCCATGCGGTGTTCCGCAAGAAGGATTTGGGCGCAAAAGGCACCTTCTACGGCGCCCAGGTCGGTCCGTTCTCGCGTGAGAGTGCGATCCGCCTGTGCGAAAGCCTCAAGTCCGCGGGCGGATCGTGCATGATCCAAAGGAATTGAGCCCGCCCGCTATTGCGGCGGCGCAACCCGCGGGTTAAGCCGCGCCGATGACGGCGCGCGCCTTCATCACCGGACTGTCGGGACCCGAGATCACCGTCGATGAGCGGTCGTTCCTGCGCGTGGCCTCGCCGTGGGGCTTGATTTTGTTCAAGCGCAACATTCAGTCGTCCGGACAAATATCTGCCCTGATTAATGGATTTAAGGACGCTGTCGCCCGCGCCGACGTTCCGGTCCTGATCGACCAAGAGGGCGGGCGCGTGCAGCGGTTGGGCCCGCCGCACTGGCCGGCTTATCCGCCCGGCGCGGCTTATGGCCGGCTCTACGACCGCGACCCTGCCGCGGGCCTCGCGGCCGCTCGGCTGGGGGGTGGGCTCATCGCGGCCGATCTCGCGGCGCTCGGCATCACGGTCGATTGCCTGCCGGTCGCCGACGTGCCGGTCGCCGGCGCCGACACGGTGGTCGGCGATCGCGCCTACGGCGAGACGCCCGCCAAGGTCGCGGCAATCGGCGCGGCGTTGAGCGAGGGGCTGATGGCCGGTGGGGTGTTGCCCGTGCTCAAGCACATCCCCGGACACGGGCGCGCGACCGCCGACAGCCATCTGCGCCTCCCGGTCGTGAAGGCGGACCGCAAGGCGTTGGAATCGACCGATTTCGCCGCGTTCCGGCCGCTCGCCGGACTTCCCCTGGGGATGACGGCCCATGTGGTGTTCACAGCCCTCGATCCCGACCTTCCGGCCACGACTTCGGCCACTATCATCGGTCAAGTGATTCGCGGGTTCATCGGATTCGACGGTTTGCTGATGAGTGACGATCTCTCGATGGGGGCCTTGTCCGGCAGTCTGGCGCAGCGCACGCGCGCGGCGCTCGCGGCCGGCTGCGACATGGCCCTGC
>CAVPGG010000218.1:0-4321 GCA_963703755.1 uncultured Pseudomonadota bacterium | reverse complement strand
GCAGTTTTGCGGCTTCGCGCTCGCGGTCGCCCCGAACGAGGCCTGCTACGTGCCGCTCGCGCACCGGCAGGGCGGCGAAGGCGGCACGGGCAGTCTGTTTCGCGGCGATCTGGCGCCCGGCCAGATCACCGAGGCCGCAGCGCTCGAGATGCTCAAGCCGCTGCTCGTTGACGCGGGCGCGCTCAAGATCGGGCACGATCTCAAGTTCGCCTGGAAGATGCTCGCGCTGCGCGGCATCGAGATCGCCGCCTACGACGACCTCATGCTCATGTCCTATGCGCTCGACGCCGGGCGGCAGAATCGTCGGCTGGAGGCGCTCGCCGTCGGCACGTTCACCCATACGGCGGTCGAGATCGACTCGCTGCTCAAGGCCGGCAAGGCCAAGATCACCTTCGACGCCGTCGGATCGAGCGCGCCGCCGAATACGCGGCCGAGCGTGCCGACATCGCGCTGCGGCTGTGGCACGTGCTCAAGCCGCGCCTCGCCGCCGACCACGTGCGGACCGTCTACGAGACGCTGGAGCGGCCGTTGATCGCGGTGCTCGCCCGCATGGAGCGGCGCGGCATATCGATCGATCGCAACGTGCTGTCGCGGCTGTCCGGCGACTTCGCCCAGGAAGCCGCGGGGCTCGAGGCCGAGATCAACGATCTCGCCGGTGAGAAGGTCAACCCGGGCAGCCCCAAGCAGCTCGGCGATGTCCTGTTCGGCAAGCTCGGCCTGCCGGGCGGCACCAAGACCAAGACCGGTCAATGGGCGACGGGCGCCCGGGCGCTGGAGGATCTCGCCGAGCAGGGCCACGCGCTGCCGCAGAAGATCCTCGACTGGCGGCAGGTGTCGAAGCTCAAGTCGACCTACACCGATGCGCTGCCCGGCTTCGTCAATCCGACCACCCACCGGGTGCATACCGACTACGCGCTCGCCGCCACCACGACCGGGCGGCTCTCGTCGTCCGATCCCAACCTGCAGAACATCCCGGTGCGCACCGAGGAGGGCCGCAAGATCCGCCGCGCCTTCATCGCGGCGCCCGGGACCAAGCTCGTGTCCGCCGACTACTCGCAGATTGAGCTGCGGCTGCTCGCCGAGATCGCCGGCATCGAGGCGCTGCAGAAGGCGTTTCGCGAAGGCCTCGACATTCACGCCATGACGGCGTCGGAGATGTTCGGCGTGCCCGTCAAGGACATGCCGGGCGAGGTGCGCCGCCGCGCCAAGGCGATCAACTTCGGCATCATCTACGGCATCTCGGCCTTCGGCCTCGCCAACCAGCTCGGTATCGGCCGCGACGAGGCCGGCGCCTACATCAAGAAATACTTCGAGCGCTTCCCCGGCATCCGCGACTACATGGAGGAATCGAAGGCCTATGCCAAGCAGAACGGCTACGTGCTGACCCTGTTCGGCCGCAAATGCCACTACCCGGACATCCGCGCCTCGAACGCGTCGATCCGCGCCTTCAACGAGCGCGCCGCCATCAATGCGCGGCTGCAGGGTACCGCCGCCGACATCATCCGCCGCGCCATGGCGCGCATGGACGCTGCCTTCGCCAAGCACAAGCTCGCCGCCCGCATGCTGCTGCAGGTGCACGACGAGCTGGTGTTCGAGGTGCCGGACGGCGAGGTCGCCAAGACCATCCCGGTCGTGCGCGAGGTGATGGAGGAGGCGCCGCTGCCAGCCGTCTCGATGTCGGTGCCGCTGCACGTGGACGCCCGCGCGGCCGACAACTGGGACGAGGCGCATTGAGCGCTTATCCTCAGCTTTTCGCGGTCGCTGCGTTCCGCGATACCCAGTTTGGTGCTAGCTAGGCGCCCATGGCCATGCCGTCCCGCTCGCCGGTCCGCAGCCCCGTGCCGATGCTCGATCCGCTTCCGGATATCGGCAGTGCGCGCGCGCGGCTGCGCGACATCATCCACGTTCGCTCGTTCGGTTATGGCGACGTCAAGCTCGCGTCGGGTCGGGTGAGCCACTTCTATTTCAATCTGAAACCCACGATGCTCGACGCGGAAGGCGCGGCGCTGCTGGCGCGGCTCACGCTCGACGCGCTCGCGGGCGAGCGCATCGATTGCATCGGCGGCCTCGAGATGGGCGCGGTGCCGATCGCGGGCGCGGTCGCGCAGCTGAGCCACATGATCGGCACGCCCGTGCAGGCCTTCTTCGTGCGCAAGCAGCCGAAGGACCACGGTGCCAAGCTGTCGATCGAGGGCCTGATGCCGGGCGAGAGCCTGCGCGGCAAGCGGGTCGTCATCGTCGAGGACGTGACCACGACGGGCGGCTCGGCCATGAAGGCGATCGAGGCGGTGCACGACGCCGGCGCCGAGATCGCGTTCGTGCTCTCGATCGTCGATCGCGAGGAGGGCGCCGCCGAGGCCTTCGCGGCCAAGGACCTCGATTTCCGGGTGCTTTTTCGCGCCGCCGAGTTTCTCAACCGCTGACGTTTGGCGTGTCGTGGCGCACACCGCCGCGACCAGGAGGACCAGGGATGTATCGCAAGCTGCTGATCGCTGCCGTTGCGTGCGGTGTCTCGCTGGCGCTCGCCGGCGCGGCTGACGCCGTCAAACAGGGCCAGACCTGCGGCGGAATCGCCGGCATCCAATGCGACGCGGGTCTGTGGTGTCAGATGCCGTCCGGCCAATGCCGTGTCGCCGACGGCGCCGGCACCTGCGCGAAGGCCCCGGAAATCTGCAACCAGATATTCCTGCCCGTCTGCGGCTGCAACGGCAAGACCTACGGCAACGACTGCGAGCGGCAGGCGCAGAAAGTGTCCAAGGCGCAGGACGGGCCGTGCAAGTACATTTGTCATGGCCGGCGTAGCCGTTCGAAGAACGGCGTCGCTTCGCTCGCCTATGTCCCGCCGTCCACGTCTTGATTCGTGACGCGCGGTCAGACGTGGATGCCACGACAAGCGCGGGCATGATGGCAGCGGACGCGGCGCCGCCCCCTTGATCCCAGCATGTTCATCACATTGCCGCCGAGGATCACGGCCTTGAGCATCCATCCACGATCGGCAGCCGCATCACGTGCTTTGTGTCGGCGCCGATGAACGGATCGTCGGTGCCGAACAGGATCTGCGACGCGCCGACCGAGCCGATCGCCAGCATCAACGCGGCCTCGCCGAACGAACATGTGTCGTAATAGAGCCGCTTGCCGTACTCGCTCGGCAGCTTGTTGATGAACTTGCGACAGTCGGGAAACAGCCGGTAGCCGTTGTCGAGCCGCTCGAACATCAGGATGGTGGCGCCGCCGGTGTGCGCCATGATGTAGGGGAAGTTCGGGTAGCGCTCGAACACGCCACTGTAGATGAGCCGCGCCGCGGCCAGCGTCGTGTCGAAGATCAGGCCCACGCGCAGCGGCAATTCGAACTCGCCCATCTCGGAGGTGTCGCGCGGAAACATCGGATGCTCGAATACCGGCAGCCGCATCCGATCGAGCTTTGCCCACAGCGGCTCGAAGCGCGCATCGTTGAGCGGCGGTCCGCCGATGTTGGAGCCGATGGCGACGCCCTTCATGCCGAGCTCAGCCGTGGCGCGGTCGATCTCGGCGAGCGAAGCCTCGATGTCGTGCAGTGGCAGGCTGGCAAAACCGATGAAGCGGTCCGGATGGGCGCGGCAGTCTTGCGCCAGCATGTCGTTGACGTGGCGCGTCATGCGCACTTGCGCCTCGCCGCGCCACGGATAGACGCCGGGCGTCGACACGGTGAGCACCCGCATGTCGATGCCCTTCCGGTCCATGTCGCGCAGGCGGTGGTCCATGTCGAACATGTCGGGCCGCGTCCACGCCAGCGTGTAGCCGTTGTGGCGCATCAGCGTCTTGCCGTCCGCGGTCTTCTCGACCTCGAGCGTCATCACGCGCTGGAGTTCGTCGAGATAGTGCGGGTCGACGAAATGGCCGTGGATGTCGATCTTCATTTGCAGGGCTCGCCGTGGTCTCAG
Source organism: uncultured Pseudomonadota bacterium (assembly GCA_963703755.1). Taxonomy (GTDB): domain Bacteria; phylum Pseudomonadota; class Alphaproteobacteria; order Rhizobiales; family Xanthobacteraceae; genus JAVDCA01. The sequence continues at coordinate 401 of CAVPGG010000218.1, read as the reverse complement.
CCGCGCGCCGGCATGACGACGCCGCGGCATTCGCCGAAGCCGATGCGGACGCGACCCGCGCCTGCGCAGTGGGCGCGGAAGATCACCTCGTCGCCATCTTGCAGGAAAGCGCGCGTCTCGCCGTTCGGCAGCGCGACCGGGTTGCGGCCGCGCGACGTGAGCTCGAGCAGGCAGCCGCGGCTCTCGTCCTGCGGCCCCGAGCAGGTGCCGCTGCCCATGAGGTCGCCGATCTCGAGGTTGCAGCCGTTGCTGGTGTGGTGCGCGACCATCTGCGCGATCGTCCAGTAGATCGTCGCGAACGAGCTCGTGCTCAATCGGACCGGCGTGGCGCCGGCGGCGCGCATCTTCTCGGTCGCGAGCAGCACCTCGAATGTGATGTCGACCCCGCCGCTCGCCTGGGC
>CAVPGG010000217.1:0-4996 GCA_963703755.1 uncultured Pseudomonadota bacterium | reverse complement strand
CGCGCACGGAAGTCTGGCGCGGCCTCAACGGCGCCTCCACCCTGATGGCCAATTGCGGCAAGGTGTGCATCGCGGTGAGCCAGGATATCGACCCGGCCAACACCGACGCGATCTTCTGGTCGATCGCCTACCGCTGCAACCCGATCAACGACGTGCACGTGGCGCCCTACCGCAGCGGCGTGCAGGGCGCGCAGTATCGCGAGCGCGACACCGACTCGACGCTGCTGATTGATGCGACCGCCAAGGGTCCGATGCCGCCGCTGGCGCTGCCGAAGAAGGAATTCATGCAGCGCGCCGAGGCGCTGTGGGCCGAGCTCAAGCTGCCGCCGATCACGCTGAAGGCGCCGTGGCACGGCTACACGCTCGGCGACTGGATTGACCGCTGGGACGTTTGGGCGGCGCGCACCGTGCGCGGCGAATGGGAAGAGACCGGCAAGGAGACCCTGGCGCGGCAACGCGACGGGCTCAAGCCGGAGACGTTGGTGCGGAAGGTGGAAAATTGATGAGCGCGGAATTTGCCGCTTGCTCATGCGGGTTACCCTCCCGCCCGTTGGCGGGGAGGGTCGGACGCGTTCGCGCGGCGAACGCGGACGGGGTGGGGGGACTACGCTTGCTCGAAATTTGCGACAAGCACGGACCAAGCCTGCTCCGCACAAGCGGCGCCCCCCACCCCCGGCCCCTCCCCGCCACTCGCTTCGCTCGCGGGGGGAGGGGAGCCCCCCGCTCACGTTGCGGGGCTCTCGTCTGATGGGCGCGAAGTGGTTCGGCGCGAGCGTCAAGCGCAAGGAGGATCCGGCCTTCCTCACCGGGCGCGCGCGCTACGTCGACGACATCCATCTGCCGGGTATGCTCGAGGTCGCGGTGCTGCGCAGCCCGCATCCACATGCGGACATCCGCGGCATCGACAAGGCGCGCGCGCTGGCGCTGCCGGGCGTGCATGCCGTCGTCACCTACGCGGACCTGCCCGAAAGCATGCGGCGGCAGACGGTGCCGCTGCTGGTGCCCAATCCGGCGATCAAGCAGCCGCTGATGCCGTATTGCCTCGCCAAGGACGAGGTGTGCTTCGTCGGCGAGCCGATCGCGCTGGTGGTCGCCGACAGCCGCTACATCGCCGAGGACGCGGCCGCGCTGGTCGACATCGACTTCGAGCCGCTGCCCGCGATCGCCGACTGCGCGGCGGCGCTCGAGCGCGGCGCGGCGCTCGCGCATCGAGATTTAGGGCCGCAACTCGGGAATCTCGCGGCGCATATCCCGATCAATTTCGGCAACGTCGACGCAGCCTTCGCGGGCGCCGCGCATGTCTTTCGCGAAAAGATCTTCCAGCACCGCGGCGGGCCGTTCTTTATAGAGTGCCGCGGCATGATCGCGGCGCCCGATCCGGTGACGGATGGGCTGACGATCTATGTCTCATCACAAGGCCCGCATCGCCACAAGCGCGTGCTGCTCGACCTGCTCGACTGGGCCGATCATCAACTGCGCATCGTCACGCCCGACGTTCGGCGGCGGCTTTGGCCCGAAGGGCAGCTTCTATGCCGAGTACGGCGCGTTGGCGGCCGCCGCGATGAGCCTGCGCCGGCCGCTCAAGTGGATCGAGGACCGCAAGGAGAACTTCGTCTCGACCCAGCAGGAGCGCGATCAGTATTGGGACATGGAGATCGCGGTCGACCGCGACGCGCGCATCCTCGGCATCCGCGGCAAGCTCGTGCACGACTTGGGCGCCTACATGCCGTGGGGCGTGGTGCTACCCTGGATCGCGGGCACGACCGTGCCGGGGCCCTATGTGATCCCGGCATTCCGCCTCGATGTGATCTGCGCCTTCACCAACAAGGTGCCGACCTCGCCGGTGCGCGGCGCCGGCCGGCCCGAGGCCGCGGTCACCATGGAACGGCTCGTCGACGCCATTGCGCGCGAGATGAAGCTCGACCGCGACGAGGTGCGCCGGCGCAATTTCATCAAGCCCGAGCAGATGCCCTACAACGTCGGCATCATCTCGCGCGATGGCCGGCCCGTGACCTATGACAGCGGTGACTATCCGACCTGCCAGGCGAAGGCGCTGGCGGGCGCCAATCTCGCGGGCTTCCGCGCGCGCCAGGCGCAGGCGCGGCAGCAGGGGCGCTACATCGGCCTCGGCATCGGCAATGCGGTCGAGTTCGACCGGGCTCGGGCCCTATGAGAGCGCGACCGCACGGGTCGCGACCAGCGGCAAGATCACGGTCTATACGGGTGCGACCCCGCAGGGCCAGTCGCACAAGACCGTGCTGGCGCAGATCGCGGCCGACGAGTTCGGCTGCACGCCCGACGATATCACGGTGGTGACGGCAGATACGGCCGCGACCGGCCTCGGCGTCGGCTCGTTCGCGGCGCGTACGGCCGTGAATGCCGGCTCCTCGGTGCATCTCGCGGCGAAAGAAGCGGCGCACAAGGTCAAGCAGTTCGCGGCCGCCATGATGGAAGTGGCGGAAGGCGACATCGAGCTGGAGAACGGTTACGCGAAGGTCGCGGGCTCCGACGTGAAGAGGAGCTTCCGCGAGGTCGCGGCGCGCGCCGTCGGCATGCCGGGCTTCTCGATGGCGGGCGGGCCAACGCCCGGCCTCGAGGCGACCAGCCACTTCACGCCGGACCAGTCGACCTACGCGAACGGCACGCACGTCGCCGAGGTCGAGGTCGACATCGAGACCGGCGAGGTCAAAGTCCTGCGCTATCTCGTGATGCACGACTGCGGCCGCGTCATCAATCCGATGGTGGTGGAGGGGCAGGTGATCGGCGGGGTGATCCACGGCATCGGCAACGCCTTCTTCGAGCACATGCTTTACGACGCTGGCGCACAACCGACCTCGACCACGTTCGCGGACTACCTGCTGCCGCTCGCGACCGACGCGCCCAACATCGATCTCATGCACATGGAGACGCCGAGCCCGCTCAATCCGCTCGGCGTGAAGGGGGCGGGCGAGGCCGGCACCATTCCGGCGATTGCGACGCTCGTCTCGGCGGTCGAGAATGCGCTGGAGCCGTTCGGCGTTCGCATCACCGAGGCGCCGATCACGCCGCAGCGCATTGTCGCATTGCTGGCGCAGGCGAGAACGACGATCAAGGCGGAGTAGGCGGCGGCGAATATTAACTCCGCCCCCGTCACCCTGAGGTGCTCGGCGCGAAGCGCCGAGCCTCGAAGGGCCGAGGCGATGCAGCTCGCTTCATGACGCGGGCCGATCATCCTTCGAGGCTCCCCCGGATCAAGTCCGGGGTCGCACCTCAGGATGACGGAGTTAGACTTTAGCTTGCCGCTTGTCCGTTCATCATCCGCTGCTCGATCGCCAGATACTTTTCCAGGTCGCACGTCTTGTGCGCCTCCTTCATCTCCCGCTCCGCGCCGCCGCGGCCGAGGAATGGGTCGAGCGTGTCGTTGGCGAGGCACGCATAGGACTGCTTCACCGCCTTGTGCATGGCCGCGAACGCCGTGCCGGACGAGGCGCACAGGCGATAGCCGAGCCGGGCGAGATCGCCCTGCTTCAACGGATACTCGGCGAAGCCGTCGGGCGGCGCGAAGCACATCAGCGGGGCGGGGAGGCGCTCGCCGATGAGGCGCATTTCCTCCGGATCGCGCGCGTGGATGAACAGCATGTCGGCGCCGGCTTTCTTCAGGGCCTCGGCGCGGCGCAGCGCCTCGTCCATGCCGTGCAGGCGGCGCGCATTGGTGCGGCCTATGATGATCAGGTTGGGGTCGGTGCGCGCCGCGACGGCTTCCACGATCTTCTTCACCACGAGGTCGAGCGTCACCAGGTTCTCGCGGCCGACATGATGCTCGAAATGGCGCGGCAGCAGCTGGTCCTCGATCTCGATGGCCGCGAAGCCCGCAGCTTCGGTCAACCCGATGGTGCGGTGCATGTGCGCCGGGTCGCCAAATCCGCCGCCGGCGTCGAGGATGATGGGCAGCCGACAGACCGTGCGCATGTCGAGCGCGACCTCGGCGAGCTCGGGCAGCGTCAGGTTTGCCTCGGTTACGCATTTGACCCAGCCGAGCGAGCCGCCGCTGAGATAGACGGCCTTGAAGCCGGCCTGCTCGGCAAGCCGCGCCATGATCGGGTTGAGCGCGACCGGCGCGACGATGAGGTCGTCGCCGGCGATCATCTGCTTGAGCGTCTGCAAAGCCTGCTCCCTCGCATGCGTCCGGCGCAGTTTACGGTGCCGGCGCGGCCGAATACAAATGGACGCAACAGGCAGAAACGTCGGGAGCGCGCCCCATGCTCTACCTCTATCACGGCTCGACCTCGGTCTGCGCCATCAAGGCGCGACTCGCGCTGGCCGAGAAGAATCTCGCCTGGGACGGCGAGGTGCTCGACCTGCAGCGCGGCGATCAACATCGAGCGGAGTACGCCAAGCTCAATCCAAATCATGTGGTGCCGACGCTGGTGCATGACGGCCGCGTGCTCATCGAATTGACACTGATTATCGAATATCTCGACGAGGCGTTTTTGGCGCCGGTGTTGATGCCGGCCGATCCTTTTGCCCGCGCGCAGGCACGGCTGTGGATGAAGAAGATCGACGACTACCTGCACGCCGCCTGCTCGACCGTGACGTTCGCGATCGCGTTCCGCAAGGGCCTGCTGAAGAAGACGCCCGAGGAGCTGGAGGCGCGCTTTGCGGCGATGCCCGATCCCGCCTATCGCGAGCGCCAGCGCCTCTCGATCCAGCACGGCGTCGCGGCGCCGCACGTGCCGCCGGCGCTTGCGGCCTACGACCGCTACATCGGCGACATGGAAAAGGGGCTGGCCAGGACGCCGTGGCTCGCCGGCGACGCCTATTCGCTTGCCGACGTTGCGGCGACGCCGTACATCAACCGCGCCGCCATGCTCGGCATGGACCGCCTGTGGGTCGGGCGGCGGCCGCGCGTCGAGGACTGGTTCGCGCGAGTGAAGGCGCGGCCGAGCTTCGCGCCCGGGGTGACCAAGTGGCTGACGGACGCGGATCGTGAACGGTTCGACATTGCGCGTGATCCAGC
>CAVPGG010000216.1:0-5691 GCA_963703755.1 uncultured Pseudomonadota bacterium | reverse complement strand
TTCGACATAGACCAGGGCGAGATCGTGACGCTGCTCGGCGCCAACGGCGCCGGCAAGTCGACGACCTTGCGCGCGGTCGCGGGCGTGCTCATCCCGCGCGCCGGCACCATCCGCCTGGGAGGCCAGGACATCACCCGCCTGCCCTCGCACGCGCGCACCCATCTCGGTATCGCGCTGGTCCCCGAGGGCCGGCATGTCTTTCCCTATCTCACGGCGCGCGAGAATCTGGAGCTCGGCGCCTTCAAGCATCGCCATGACGCCGCCAAGGTGCGCGGGCTGGTCGACAAGATGCTCGCCATGTTTCCTCGCCTGCGCGAACGCGCGACGCAGAATGCCGGCACGCTGAGCGGCGGCGAGCAGCAGATGCTGGCGCTCGGCCGCGCCATGATGTCGGAGCCGCGAACTCCTCTGCCTCGACGAGCCTTCGCTCGGATTGGCGCCCATGGTGGTGCAGGACATCTTCCGCACCATCCGGACGATCAACCAGGAAGGCGTGAGCGTGCTGCTGGTGGAGCAGAATGCGCGCTACGCGCTCGAGTCCGCGAGCCGCGGCTACGTGCTGCAGACCGGCCGCATCATCGCGGCCGGCACCTGCGCGGCACTGCGCGAGGATGCGCGCGTACGCGAGGCGTATCTGGGGCGTGGCGTGGCTTTACCCTCCCCCGCAGGGGGAGGGTCGGCGAGCGAAGCGAGCCGGGGTGGGGTGCGCTGAGTCCGCCACCCCACCCCGGATCGCATTTCGCTTTGCTCAATGCGATCCGACCCTCCCCCTGCAGGGGAGGGTAAAGACTCACATCGGCTTGAAGGCGCGGTCGAGGACGACGTCGATCAGCAGCGGCGTGTTGTCCTTGATACCCTTGGCGATCAGGTCGGTCGCCTCGTGCACCGACTTGGCGCGCTCGGCATTGACGCCGAGCGAGCGCGCGAGGCCGACGAAATCGACCGGTGGGTCGATCAGCTCCATGCCCACATAGGCGTCGACCTGCTCGGCATGGCCGCGCAGCGCATGCAGGCGCTGCTTGAGGATGCGGTAGGAGGTGTTGTTGAGGATCACGAAGATCACCGGGATGCGGTCGTGCGCGGCGGTCCACAGCGCCTGCACGGTGTACATGGCGCTGCCGTCGCCGATCAGGGCGACCACCGGACGGTCGGGCAGCGCGAGCTTGGCGCCGATCGCAGCGGGCAGGCCCCAGCCGATGCCGCCGCCGCGCAGGCCGAAATAGCTCTGCGGATCGTCGCTGCGGATGAGCGAGCGGATGCCGGGCGCCGACGAGAGCGCCTCCTCGATCACCACCGCGTCGCGCGGCAGCATCTCGCCGATCGCCTCAAGCAGGGCGAGCGGCTGCACCGGCACCTGCGTCGCGAGCGCGCGCGCCTTGGCCTTGAGCGCCGCGCGGTCCGCGAGGTTCTTGTCGCTTGCGGTCTTGAGGCGGTCGCGGGCGGCGCCGCGCGCCGCGCTGGTCATGCGCTCGCGCGTCGCGGCCGTGAGCTCGGGCAGCGTCGCCTTGGGGTCGCCCAGGATCGCGGCCTCGGCGGGATAGTTCTTGCCGATCTCCCAGGGGTCGGTGTCGAGATGAATGAGGCGCAGTCCGGGCGGCAGCGGCTCGATCTTCGAGGGCAGCGACCAGGTGAACAGGTCACCGCCGACGGAGAACAGCACGTCGTGCGGATCGAGCGCCTGGCGTACGGCGGCCTGGGTGCGCAGCATTTGGCCGCGAAAGAGCGGATGCGATGACGGGAAAGAGGCCGTGTTCGGCACGAACTCGGCATAGACCGGCGCGCCGAGCAGCTCGGCAAGCTCGACCAGCTCGGCATGCGCGCGGCTCTGCGCCACCGCGTCGCCGGCGATGATCGCCGGATGCTGCGACCGGGCGAGGATCTCGGCCGCCAGCGCAATGGCGTCCGCGTCGCCGCGCACGCGCGGCGCCACGCGCGTCGGCGCCATGAGGTCGAGATCGCCCTCGTCCTTGAGGATATCGCCCGGCAGCGAGAGGAAGACCGGCCCGGTCGGCGGCGCGAGCGCGGTCTTGATGGCGCGGTGGACGAGGCGCGGCAGGTCGACGACGCGATGCACCTCGTCGGCCCATTTGACGAAGGGGCGAACCAGCCGCGGCAGGTCGGCGGAGAGGATCGGCTCGGTGACGATATACTCCTGGTCCTGCTGGCCGGCCGTGAGCAGGATCGGCGAGGCCGCCTTCTGGGCGTCGTAGAGCATGCCCATGGCGTTGCCGAGCCCGGGCGCCACGTGGAAGTTGAGCACCGCGAGCTTGCCGGACGCCTGGGCGTAGCCATCGGCCATCGCCATCAGGGCGGCCTCCTGCAGGCCGAGCACATAGCGGATGTCGTTTTCGACCGCGAAGGCATCCATCAGCGGCAGCTCGGTGGTGCCGGGATTGCCGAACACCATCTCGACGCCCTCCTGCTTGAGCAGGTCGAGGAAGGCGCGTTTTCCGGACATGACGGGCAAGGGCTGGCTCCCGGGGTTGGCAGGGGATCCGGAGGCTATGACATGCAAAATCTAAAGAAAATCGGGTTCGTTCTGCGCGAATCCGAAAATGGTTGATCTGAATGCGGTGAATCCCGCGATGGTTGTACGACTTCTCTCGCCACCCGAAATGAAAATAAAGGGCGCGGGGCGCCGCAAATACAAGCTAATATCCTGAAATTGCTATATAAAAATCGTGCAGCTGATACAAGCGACGGGCGACAAGAACAAGCAGCGAAAACAACTCGTCGAGTCAATGCCAGGATTCAACACCAGAACGATAGCCGGTTGATTAAAACCGTATCACCGCCAGCAACCGATACGCCGTCCAACTTCCGAGATCATTGACGGCCCGCACTGCCTCGGCGTCGACCGAGAACTGCGGCATCACGTCGAGATGCAGGCCGGCGCTCACGGTGCGCCAAGTCTGCGCCGGAAACGGCGTCGGGTTCTCGAGGTTGGGCAGGTTGAAGACATAGTGGCCGCCCGCCATGCCGGTGAGGTCGGTGAGGTAGCCGATCGGCGGATGCGGGTTGGTGGTGCGGCTCTCCTCGCCGGCGATCCACGGCGTGATCGTGCCGTACTGGTCGAGATGGATCGGCACGCCGATCTTCAGCGCGGCCCGGTAGGTGTCGGTGCTGCGGGTCTGCTCGGGGAGGACGACCGGAAAGAAGCCCGAGGTCGTGTAGCCGAAATCGTGCAGCGAGTTGATGCGCGCGCCGACGAGCGGCTCGACCTCGAAGATCGCGACCGGCAGCTTGGCGCGCAGCACCGTGTCGATCGCCCACTCGGTCCCCTTCCACTGCGCCGTGCCGATCAGCGGAATGTAGAGGGTCTGGTTGTCATCAAACGCATAACTGACGGTCGTATCCCAGGCGAAGGGCGCGAACTCGACGAGCGCGCGCAGGCCGACGCTCTGCGAGCGCACGCTGAGGGTCTGCGATCCCAGGTTCAGATTGACGTTGGTCCAGGCCTCCTGTCCGCGCAACGCGAGCATCAGATGCTCGCCCAGCCGGCTGCCGACCGAGACGCCATAGCCACGCAGGCTGAACAGATTGTTGGTGCTCGGATCGCCGGTATCGAAGTGGCCGCTCTGGCCGAAGCCTTCGACACTCGTGATCAACTGGTACGGGGCGACCGGCGTGACCGGCTCAGCTTTCGTTGGCATCTGCGCATGCGCAAACGTCGCGGCCAACAGCCACGTCATCAGAACCATGCACGTACACGCACTCATCCGCCCGATGATGCCCACGCGCACACCCAAAGTTGCCGACTCAACTAGATGGATATCATTCATTCGTTGCACGGTGAAGATGATTTCACTAGAGTATCCCCGTAGTTCTCGCACAAATGGCATTGCGTCGTCGAGAGTCGTTGCGTCTAGGTCAGGGGAGGCGCTGTCGCGATGGCATTTGATCAAGTTCTGCCGATCATCCGCGGCACGCCCCAGTTCAATCTCCTGTGGTCGTCGCAGCCGACGCCCTCCGGCCACTACGTCGGGGCCTTCATCAACTCGACGATTGCGCCGCGGGCGGGCGCCACCGCGGAATTGCTGCTCGGCCTGCTCGTCAGCCCGCAAGCGGTCTTCAACATCGGCTTCGTGGTGCTCGGCCGGCCGATCTCGACCTTGGCGAGCCAGTCAGCGGCCGCCTCGCGGATATCCCCGTAATGACGTTCGCCGACCGCCATCAGCCGCTCGCCGATATTGGCGCCGGCCGACAGCCGAGCCGCAGCCCGTCGCGCGGGTTCTGGTGGACAAAGCCCCAATCGGTGCGCATCAGCAAGCGCCGCGCCGGCTCGGACAGCGCGAACAACTCGGCGATCCTGCCGTCGCGCAGCCGGTACCCGATCCGCCCGGCGTCGGGCCGAGCCGCGCCGAAAGACAGTTGAGCAGGGTCGTCTTGCCCGACCCCGACTCGCCGACGACGCCCAGCACCTCGCCCGGCCACAGCGCGAACGAGACGTCGCGGCAGGCGACCGCGCGCCAAAGCTTTTGCCCAGGCCGGCGACGTTCAGCAGCGGCGGCTCGTCCCGGCTCGGCGCCACGTCGGCCAGGCGTCAGCGCAGTCATTCCGCCGCCTTCGCGGTCTGCCGGCCGCGGCAATAATCGGTGTCGGAGCAGACGAACATGCGTCCGCCCCGGTCGTCGGTGATGACCTCGTCGAGGAACGAATCGCCGGCGCCGCAGATCGCGCAGCTCCGCTCCCAGCGCTCGACCGCGAACGGGTGGTCGGCGAAATCGAGGCTCTTGACCGGCGTGTAGGGCGGCACCGCGTAGATGCGCTTTTCGCGCCCCGCGCCGAACAATTGCAGCGCCGGGTTCATGTCCATCTTCGGATTGTCGAATTTGGGGATCGGCGACGGCCGCATCAGATAACGGCCGTTGACCAGCACCGGATAATCGTAGGCTGTGGTGACCCGGCCGTATTGCGCGATGTCCTCGTAGAGCCGCGTGTACATCGGCCCGTATTCGGCGAGCGCGTGCATCTTGCGCGTTTCCGCCTCGCGCGGCTCGAGCCAGCGCAGCGGCTCGGGATCGGCACCTGGTAGACGATGATCTGGTCTTCGCGAGCGGCGTCTCGGGGATGCGGTGACGGTCTGGATGATCTCGCCGCGGCGGTTGTCTCGGTCGTCGCACCCCGGTCGTGCGCTCGAAGAAATGGCGGATCGAGACCGCGTTGGTGGTGTCGTCGGCGCCCTGGTCGATGACCTTGAGCGTGTCGCCCGGGCCGATGATGCTCGCCGTCACCTGGATGCCGCCGGTGCCCCAGCCATAGGGCAGCGGCATCTCGCGGCTGGCGAACGGCACCTGATAGCCGGGGATCGCCACCGCCTTGAGGATCGCGCGGCGGATCATCCGCTTGGTCTGCTCGTCGAGATAGGCGAAATTGTAGCCGCCCGGTCCTCCGGCCGCTGGGTCGCGTGCTCATTCGGCGGCCTCGGCTTCGGGCTCGCCCATTCGGCGCGCATCCGGCGGATCAGGTTCAGCTCGGCCTGGAAATCGACGTAATGCGGCAGTTTCAGATGCTGGGTGAACCCGATGCTTCAACATTGTCCGAATGGTAGAGCACGAATTCCTGGTCCTGCGCCGGCGCGGTGATCTCTTCGCCGAGTTCCTCGGCGCGCAACGCGCGGTCGACCAGGGCCATCGCCATCGCCTTGCGCTCGCTTTCGCCGAAGGCCAGGCCGTAGCCGCGGGTGAATTA
>CAVPGG010000215.1:0-3194 GCA_963703755.1 uncultured Pseudomonadota bacterium | reverse complement strand
TCCCTCGCATTCCCCGTAGGAGCGGGTTTCACACGCGTTAATGCAGGCGGTCCGTTCGTTCTGCGCCGCGACGGTCCAGCGTTTCTTCAGGATGGGTTCATACTTCGCCACGCATGCGTGCTGGCATCGAACGATCAGGACGTGGCAGGATTCCGCTGCCGGTGCGGACGATGCGAGGAGCACGGGTGGCGTGGCCACGATGGCGAGCCAAAGGAACTTGTTCAGACCGAGTCGCGCGACCATGTCATGGACGGGAACCTTTCTTGATCTTGCCTTCGCGTCGCGCACGACGCCGAAGGCTCGAGGACGAAGCAGCGCTAGCGCATGTTCCGGCGAAGTGGAGGCCGGTTCGCCGACAAGAACATGCGCCAAATAGAGCATGATGCCGGCAGCCTGTCATCGCATCCGCCAATATATGCGCCTGGCCCGGATGCCGACATCGGCTGCCGGACTTCGGTACACGGCGCGCAGGCGGCGGCTATCCGGCCTTGCCAAGGCGGGGTTGTTTCACTTCACCCCATAGCCCGCATACTCCGTCGCGATGTCGGCCTTGATCGCCTTGGCGGCCGCGATGTCGGCCTCGCCGCCCGCGCTGTCGCCGCTCCGCAGCTTGGCGAGGCCGCGCGCGTAGAGCGAGCCGGCGTCCTTCGGGTTCATCGCGATCGCCGCACTGAAGTCCGCAATGGCGCGGTCGTACGCGCCGAGCTTGAGCTGTATCACGCCGCGGGTGTTGATCGTGTCGGCCTGGTTGGGGGAAAGCCGCAGCGACGCGGTGCAGTCGGCGAGCGCCTGATCGAGATCGCGGCCCATGAGGAAGCGGGCCCAGCAGCGGTTGTTGTAGGCCGTGGCGAATTTGGGATCGAGCCGGATCGCCTCGTTCAAGTCGGCGATGGCGCGTTCGTGGTCGCCCTTGTCGTTGTACGCGTTGCCCCGGTTGGAGTGGTAGCCGGCGTTGTTGGGATCGAGCCGGATCGCCGCGCTGAAATCGGCGATGGCGCGGTCGTAGTCGGCCTTCTTGGCGTACGCGATGCCCCGGCTGTCGTAGGCCTTGGCGAGCCGGGGCGGCGTTTCCCGCCCGAACTCGATCAAGGTCGAGCAGCCGCAAATCTGCTGATCCCAGTCTACGCCGGGAACTCCCGTGCAGCTCGGCGGCTGCGGGGAAGGCTGCGCCTGTGCGGCCGGCGACAGCAGCATGAGTGCGGCCCCGACGGCGATCGCAAAAAACCTGAGGCGCATGGCTTCCCGCCTGTCGATCGGAACTTGAGTGCTGGCTCTGCAAGACCGCGTTCGGTTCACGACGCTAGAGCATGATCCCGAAAAGTGCAAACAGGTTTTCGGACAAGGTCATGCTCAAACGAGAGATCTGGCTAGCTAAGCTAGAGCAAATTCCGCTCGCCCGGAATCGAACGTCATGCCCGCGAATGCGGGCATCCACGTCTTTCGCGAGCCGTAGCGAAGCAAGACGTGGATGGCCGGGACAAGCCCGGCCATGACGAGTGTGGATCAAATCCATCGGAATTTTCTCTAGAGCGATCGATTTGATCCGCGCTCGTCATGGCCACGCTTGTCATGGCCATCGTCGGTTCCCGATGCATGTCCGCGCGCCCGCCGATTGTGCTATATGTGCATTCCGCCTTGCGCCGTCGCGGTCGCGCGCAAGGCAAGCTGTCGGATGGCTCACCGCGCGCGCAGGTTCCGCCCATGTCGGCATCGCCTCTCCTCGGCCTCGTCAAGCATCCGTGTCGCGTCGTGCTGTCCGCGTCGCTGGGGGCATTCGTCCTCGGCGCGGCCGCGCTCGCGAACCCGCAAAGTAATGTTGATCGAAAGGCGATCGCTCGATCGGCAACACCCGCTCCCGCAATGCGGATCGCCGCCAGGTGTAATTCCCCCAAAACCAGGCATGCTTTCTGCGATCCTCGTTGCACCGGATGGCTTCAATGGGAGCCCCCGGCGTATCAGAATTGCGTCGATGAGTGCATGCGCAAGGAGGGATGCCGCTGACCTGTCGCCGGCGCCTCTCAGACTGCAGGAGCAAGGAAATATGAAACCCGTCCCACCGCCGCTGCTCTTTTCGCAGGTCTTCTGCTGTCGGCTTGCAATTGGAGCAGTGTCGGTTTCAACGGCAAATGCAAGGAATCCTGCGAGCGGCCCTGATACGCGAGCCCCGCGTGGTCGAGGCGCAGCCGGCCCGCCGCCGCCTGGACGAAGGCGATCCTGATGCTTTCCATGCTCATGCGGGCTGCCCTCGCGGCGCCGCCGGGCGGCGCCGGCAACAAAAAACCCGGCGGCCTTTTCGGGCGCCGGGCGCAATTCGCTGCATCCCATTTCGCCATTAAGGCAAATGGCGCGGCAGGGCAAGAAAGAAAAGAAATGACAGAAGAGATGGCAGAAAGAGATGGCCGGTGGTGTGAGTCGCGTTCAACGAACATCCGTCAAACGAACGGCCCTGATGGGCATACGCTCGTCTGCCGCGCAGCATCGAAAGGGATTTGTAGCGCCCTGCGACCCAACTCGCCGCCCGTCAGCTCTCCGGCTCGTCATAGTATTTGATCGTCCCCGGCACGATATCGGCCACCCACTCGGCCCACGTGCCGCGGCGCACGATCGCCTCGCATTCGAGCTCGCCGGGATCGAATAGGATGATCCGCGTGCCCGGCGCCTTCACCTGCGGCGGCGTGTCCATCGGCATGAGCCCGATCGAATCGCCGTCGTCGACGTGGTTGAAATCGACGCGCACCCTTACCATCGATCGATCCATCGGCCAGCCGCGCGGCGCGTCCGGATAGCCCAGGGGCAGCGCGCCGCCGTAGCATTTTTTCGTGCGCGGCACGATCTCCGCGACCCACGGGCATGCCGTGCCGCGGCGCACGATCGCTTCGCATTCGAATTCCTCGGGCTTGAAGAGGATGACGAGCCGGCCCGGAGCCAGGGCTTCGGCCGGCGCATCGTCGGGGAGCATGACCGCCCCGTCCTCGCACCGTTCGAAATCTGTCGATAGCCTGATCATCGATGGGTCCAGCGCCGCCTCCGGCATGACGAGCACGCCGGCCGCTGACGTGTGAATCCGGCCCTGCGACTCTGTCACCGGCACCCGCTGCACCCGGTGCACGCCGCCCTCGTACTTCAGCCGCGACCAGACCCCCGGCCCGCCGCGGGCCGCGGCGCGTGACTTGGCAAGGCCACCCTGGCGTGTT
>CAVPGG010000214.1:0-5421 GCA_963703755.1 uncultured Pseudomonadota bacterium | reverse complement strand
ACGACCGCATGCAGGGCCTCGCCATGACCATCCGCGGCCTCGCGATCCCGGTGATCGCCATGGTCAACGGCTGGTGCATGGGCGGCGGGCACGAGCTCGCGCTGTGGTGCGACCTCGTCATCGCGTCCGAGAACGCCATGCTGGGCCAGACCGGCGCCAAGATCGCCGCCTGCCCGACGGTCGGCGCGACGCAGTATCTGCCGCGCATCATCGGCGAGCGCCTTGCGCGCGAGATGATCTTCTGCGCGCGCCGGTTCTCGGCCAAGGAGGCCGTCGAGATCGGCCTGATCAACAAGTGCGTGCCGCAGAAGGACCTGCGCAAGGAGACGCTCGCGTGGTGCGAGACGATCAAGGGGCACAGCCCGCAGACCCTGCGCATGACCAAGAAGAGCCTCAACTTCGAGTCGGACCTGCTGTACGCGTCGTGGCAGCACGGCATGGAGCTGCTCGCCCACGTGTGGGGCTCGGACGAGAGCCTCGAGGGCATGAACGCGTTCCTCGAGGGCCGCAAGCCGGACTTCCAGAAATTCCGCATGCGCAACAAACGCGCGCTCGACGACTACCTCGACGGCTGCGCCAAGGACTTGAACACGCCGCCGTCCATGCGCCGCAAGGGTTGAGTCTCGACATGACGGACGAAAGCAACGGCGCGCTCGCCGGCATCCGGGTCGTCGACCTGACGCGCATCCTTGCCGGCCCGCTCTGCGCCATGATTCTCGGCGACATGGGCGCCGAGGTCGTCAAGGTCGAGCCGCCCGGATCGGGCGACGACACCCGCACCTGGGGCCCGCCGTTCGTCGCCGGCGAGGCCGCGTATTTTCTCGGCGCCAACCGCAACAAGCGCTCGCTCACGCTCAATCTCAGCCGCCCGGCGGGCCAGGCGGTGTTGCGCAAGCTGGTCGCGCGCGCCGACGTGCTGATCGACAACTTCAAGCTCGGCACGCTGGCGAAGTGGGGCTTCACGGACGCGTGGTTCGAGGAGCACGCGCCGCGCCTCGTGCGCTGCCAGATCACCGGCTACGGCTCGAGCGGGCCGAAGGCAGAACTTCCCGGCTACGACTTCATCCTGCAGGCCGAATCCGGCCTCATGAGCATTTGCGGCCCGGCCGACGGCGGTCCGACCAAGTACGGCGTCGCCATCGTCGACGTGTGCACCGGCATGCTCGCGTGCAACGCGATCCTCGCGGCGCTCAACGCGCGCCATCGCACGGGCCGGGGCCAGAAGGTCGAGGTGTCGCTCTACGAAAGCTCGCTCGCGATGCTGGTCAACGTGGCCGCCAACGTGCTGGTCACCGGCAAGGGCGGCGGCCGCTTCGGCAACGGTCATCCGAGCATCGTGCCCTACACGACCTACGCGGCGGCCGACGCCATGATGGCGCTCGCGGTCGGCAACGACACCCAATTCGCCAAGGCAGCGGCCGTGCTCGGCCATCCGGAATGGGCGAGAGATGAGCGCTACGCCACCAACCGCGCCCGCGTCGCCAATCGCGAGCTGGTCGATGGTCTGATCGGCGCCGCGCTCGCGACCGACAAGGTCGATGCGTGGCTGGCGAAGCTCAAGGCCGTCGGCGTGCCGTGCGGCCGCATCAACACGGTGGCGCAGGCGCTCGACGAGCCGCACACGGCGGCGCGCCGCATGGTCGAGACCGTCGCGCACCCGGCGATCGGCGACCTGAAGATGCTCGGCATCCCGTTCAAGTTCTCCGACACGCCTGCAGGGGTGCGCCGGCCGCCGCCGCTGCTCGGCGAGCATACGGAGGAGGTGCTGGCGGAGTTGGGGATGGATGCGGGGGAGATTGCGAGGCTGCGCGAGGGGAAGGTCATCTGATGCCTCGTGCCCCGGATGCACTGCAACGCCAAGCGCGAAGCGCGAGGTGGTGCAGTGCTGATCCGGGGCCCGCACGTGAGCGACAACATGGGTCCCGGTTCTGCACCGCATCGCTGCGCGCTGCGGTGCGCCCGGGACACGAGGCTGAGAAATGATCAACGGACTAAGTCACGTCTCCATCGTCGTGCCCGACCTCGACGCGGCGGCACGCCACCTGCGCGAGACCTACGGCCTCAGCGTCGGCGAGGTGCGCATCAATGCGGAGCAGGGCGTGCGCCTTGCCTATGTCGACCTCGGCAATGCGAAGATCGAGCTGATGGAGCCGTCGCGTCCAGGATTCGCCGATCGCCAAGTTCCTCGAGCGCAACCCCAAGGGCGGCATCCACCATGTCTCGCTCGGCGTGGACGAGATGGCGTCGACCGCCGCGGCGCTGAGCGGGCAGGGCGTGCGTATCCTCGGCGACGGCCGCGCGCAATATAATGTGTCGGGCGAGCGCATCGCCTTCATCCACCCGGCCGATTTCCTCGGCGCCCTGGTCGAGCTGGAAGAGCACAAGCCATGAAGATCACCCGCATCGAGCCGATTGCGGTCGCGTTTCCGATGAAGAAGCCCGTCTACATGGCGGGCGTCGAGATCCGGCAAGCGGACAATGTGCTGGTGCGCGTCGAGGCCGAGACCGGCCAAGGTGACATTATTGGCTGGGGCGAGGCGGCGGCGGCGCCGACGATGACGGGCGAGACGGTCGAGAGCATGATGGCCGCGGTCGCCTACGTGATTCCGGCGGTGCTCGGCCGCGATCCGGAGGATATCGCGGGCGCCTCCGCGGCGATGAATGGCCGCATGTATGGCAACCAGGCCGCCAAGGCCGCGGTCGAGATCGCGCTGCACGATCTCGTCGGCCGCGCCACCAGCCGCCCTGCCCATGCGCTGCTCGGCGGCAAGCTGCGCGGCCGCATCGCGGTGCTCGGCGTCATCAGCAACGGCGAGCTCGCGGCCGATATCCGCGACGCCGCGCACAAGAGGCTCGAAGGGTACGAAGCATTCAAGATCAAGGTCGGCATCGACAAGCCGCTGATCGACGCCGAGCGCACCCGCCGCGTCTGCGACGTGCTGGGCGGCGATTGCCTCATCTCATCCGACGCCAACACGGGCTGGACCCCCGAGGAGGCCGTACAATACGTGCGCGCGATCGCGGGCAGCGGGCTCACCTTCTTCGAACAGCCGGTCGCGGCCGACGATGTCGACGGCATGGCGGCGGTCGCGGCCGCCGCCGGCGACGTCGCGATCGGCGCCGACGAGAGCATCCACGGCCTCCTCGACATCCGCCGCCACCACGCGCACAAGGCCGCGCGCGGCGTGAGCCTCAAGACCATCAAGCTCGGCGGCATGCGCGGCGTGATGGCGGCCGGCCGCCTGTGCGAGGAGCTCGGCATGGCGGTCAACGTCGCCTGCAAGACCGGCGAGTCGAGCATCGCGTGCGCGGCCGGGCTGCATATCGCGGCGGCGCTGCCGCAGCTCGCCTGGGGTTTTACGCCCTCGGTCGAGGGCCTCGCCGAGGATGCGACCGCGCGCCCCATTCGCATCGAGCACGGCCATGTGGAAGTATCCGACCGCCCGGGGCTCGGCATCGATGTCGACGAGGATCGCATCCGCCGTCATCGCCGCGACACCGCCCACCGGCATGTGGCATAGTCGTTATCCGTCATCCTGAGGCGCGAGCCACCGGGTCCGGCCTCCGGCCGGCCCGATGACAAGCTCCGCGAGCCTCGAAGGATGGCGGGCACTGCACCGGCCGATCATCCTTCGAGGCGCGGCTGCGCCGCGCACCTCAGGATGACGGGACAAAAGTGGGAGGACGTGATGAAGGCCCGAAGGGCCGCGCTTCGCGCAATTTGCCTTGTCGCGTCCTCTTTCGCGTTGCTCGCCACTCCCGCGCCGGCCGCGGAGAAAATCAAGATCTCCACCTTCCAGGCGAACCTGTGCTGCTTCACGGTGTACGTCGCCAAGGAGCTCAAGCTGTTCGAGAAGCACGGCATCGACGCCGAGCTCATCTACGGCACCGGCATCCAGGCCGCGAACATCATGATCAGCGGCTCGGCCGAACGTCGGCGCCTTTGCGGTCGAGCACGGCATCGCGGTCATCGCGAAAGGCCAGAACCTGAAGCTGCTCGTGCTCAACCAGCAGCTTCCGCCGCTCGCCCTGATCGTGCGCAACAACGTGCCGACGCCGAACGCCGACAGGCCGTATCCCGCGATGTTGCGCGACCTCAAAGGCCTCAAGATCGGCATCAGCTCGGCCGGCGCCTCGACCGATACGATCCTGCAGTATCTGCTGCGCCAGGCCGGCCTCGATCCCAAGAAGGACGTGACCATCGTGCCGGTCGGCGATCCCAACACCATGCTGGCCGCGCTCAAGAACGGCGTCATCGACGCCGCCATGGCGGTCGAGCCGACGCAGACCATCGCGGTGCAGGGCCTCAAGATGGCGAAGATGGTCGTCGACGTGGAGGGCGGCGGCGCCCCGCTGTTCCAGCAATACGCCTACAACGGCATGTTCGTGCGCTCCGCCTTCATCAAGGACCGCCCGCAGGTCGCGCGCGGCATCGTCGCGGCCGTGGTCGAGGCCGAGCAGGCGATCAACGATCCGGCGCGCATCGACGAGATCATGAAGGTAGGCGCCGCCACCATCAAGGGAATGGATCCCGTGTTGCTGCGCGCGTATCTCGACCGCTATCGCGCGATCTTCCGCCCCGTCGCGACCGTGCAGGCGGTCGAGAACGTCAACTCGCTGCTCTATTCGAACAAGCTGATCGCGCACACGGCGCCGTACGACCAGCTGGTCGCCACCGACTTCATGCCGAAAGAGTTCGCGCTTCCGAAGACGCACTGAGCGCATAGCGAATATGACCTCGGCGGGCCGCGAATTCGGAGCACACCCTCCCCTGCAGGGGGAGGGTCGCGAGCGAAGCGAGCGGGGTGGGGTGGCTTCGCTGCAAGAAACGCCACCCCACCCCGATGCCTCGCTTGCGCGGGGCATCGACCCTCCCCCTGCAGGGGAGGGTATCGAATACGCGGCCGAGCCCGATCCGCGCCTGCGCTATCGCCGCGTGCTCGGCGCGCGGCTCGCCGTGGTCTCGGTCGTGCTGGCGATCTGGCAGGGCGTCGTCTCGGTCGGATGGGTCAATTCGTTCTGGATCAGCAGCCCGAAGCTCGTCGCCGAGGAGCTGTGGAGCGAGATCGTAAGCGGCGCGCTGTTCGCCGACGTGGCGATCACGGTGCTGGAGGCGCTGATCGCCTTCGTGATCTCGTCGGCGCTGGGCATCGTCGCGGGCCTTCTGCTCGCGCGCTCGCCGTTCTGGGACGACGTGCTGGCGCCGCTGGTGCTCGCGCTCAACAGCCTGCCGCGCGTCGCGCTCGCGCCGCTGATCATTCTGTGGTTCGGCATCGGCATCACCGCCAAGGTGGTGACGGCCTTCACGCTCGTTTTTTTCATCCTGCTCGTGAACACGCTCGGCGGCGCGAAGAACGTCGACAACGACATCCTCACCATCGCCAAGCTGATGGGCGCATCGCAGCGCGACATCCAGTGGAA
>CAVPGG010000213.1:0-3048 GCA_963703755.1 uncultured Pseudomonadota bacterium | reverse complement strand
GCCTCCTTGGCACCTTCCCGGTAGGGCACGTCGGCCGGCAGCACGATCGCGACCGAGCGGATCTTCTGATGCTCGGGATCGACGCCCGGCGGCGTGATGCCTTTCTCGACCAGTGCCTTGGCGGCGCGCATCAGCCGATGCCGCGCCATGATGATGCCGTTGTCGGTCGAGACCAAATTCTCCTTGGCGCGGTCGACGGTCGGGCCCATGCTTTCCTGCAGCGAGGCATCTTGCATGGCGATGCCCGCGACGCCGCTGTAGTAGCGCCCTTCCTTCTGCGCCTTGCGGTCCATCCGGTAGTCGTTGTCCTTGTTGGCGGCCGGCCGATAGCTGCCCGGCACGTACGTGACATGGATGCCTTTGCCCTCGCGCATCGCCTGCACCTCGGCGGCAGTGAGCTCGCGGATCGGGTGATAGTCGAAGCTCCAGGTCCAGCAGTTCGCGTCGTCGATCGGCACCCAGAAATGGCCGTGCACCGAGTGGTTGCCGCGCGGCGCGATCATCGTGAAGGCCGGCATCACCCACGGCGTGATGCGCCAATAGTAGTGGCCGTTCTCGGCATTGCGGCGTGCGCCGATGTAGAGGCCGCCGGCGCTTTCGACCACCTCGAACACCGGCCGCGCGTCGCCGAGATTGTACTGGTTGCCCTTGGCGCCCTTGAATAGCGGATCGTTGTGCAGGTCGCCGCGGTGGAGGAACGAGACGTGGCTCGAATCGATGCCGCCTTCCATCGCCTGCAGCCAGTTCGATTCCTGCAGCCGCTTGCTGACGAAGCGGTGCTTCTCGGGGACGGTGGCGAACTCGTAAGCCGGCTCCGGCGGGCGCTTGTCGGCCGGGCCCAGATAGGCCCACAGCACGCCGCCCTTCTCGATCAGCGGATAGGACTTGAGCTTGATCTTCTGGCAGTAGCCGCTCTCGACCGGCTCCGACGGCACGTCGATGCACTGGCCGGTCACGTCGTATTTCCAGCCATGGTAGGGGCAGCGCAGGCCCGACTCCTCGTTGCGGCCGAACCACAGCGACACGCCGCGATGGGCGCAGAACTCATCGATCAGGCCGAGCCGTCCCTCGCTGTCGCGAAAGGCGAGCAGGCGCTCGGACAGGATTTTGACCCGCACCGGCGGGCATTCATTCTCCGGCAGCTCTTCGGCCAGCAGCACCGGCTGCCAGGACCGGCGAAAGAGCTCGCCCATCGGCGTGCCGGAGCCGGTCTGGGTGAGCAGGTCGCTCTGTTCTTTGCGCAGCATCGTTGAGCCTCGTCGGGTCGTTCGGCGCGGGCGCGGCGGTGTTGTTCCTCTATACGGAACGCTGTTCCGCTATTGAAAAACACGCTACACAGCGGCCCGAAACGCGTCAATGATGAGGATAGCGCATATCCCGGCGAAGTGGCCTCCGGTTCGCCGACAAGTAGATGCGCAAACAAAAGTACAGCGAGTTGAGACGGCATGGCGGAAAAAGTGGAACTGTGCGCGACCGGCGAGGTAGCCGAAGGCGCTGCGCTCAGGGTCGAGACCAACGGGCTCAATCTCGCGGTCTTCAACGTCGATGGCGAATACTACGTGATGGACGACAACTGCACGCACGGCCCCGGCTCGCTGTCGGAAGGCTACATCGAGGGCGACGTGGTCGAGTGCAATTTCCACAACGGCCAGTTCAACATCCGCACCGGCGCCGTCGTCTCGCCGCCCTGCATGATTCCGATGAAGACCTATGCGGCGAGCGTCGAGAACGGCAAGGTTGTCATTGAGATCTGAAAGCGCATTCAGGAGCACACACAATGACCGCGGTGATCAAGAACGCCCTCGTGTCCGACGAGATGGCGAAAAAATTCGCCACCGAGAAGGAGACGCCCTACACGCGCTTCATCCGCGGCGAGGGCCTCGACATCATCGGCGCCCACTACGTGCCGAGCCTGCACACCGTCGAGCTCAAGCCGTGGGCGCGCCGCGAAGGCAACTTCGTCTTCATCAACCACGAGGCCTCGCGCACCTCGAACGACTGCTACGTGTGCGAGATCCCGCCCGGCAGGAAGCTCGCGCCGCACCGCCAGCTGTTCGAGGAGATGATCCTGGTGCTCGACGGCCGCGGCTCGACCACGGTGTGGAACGACGCCGGCCACCGCATCACCTTCGAGTGGAAGGCGGGCGCGCTGTTCGCGATCCCGCTCAATGCCTGGCATCAGCACTTCAACGGCTCCGGCAAGGAGCCGGCCCGCTACGTCGCGGTGACCAACGGCCCGCCGGTGATCAACCTCTATGAGGACATCGACTTCGTCTTCAACAGCACGCACGACTTCAAGGGCCGCTTCAACGGCGAGCCTGACTACTTCAGCGCCAAGGGCGAGCAGAAGGGCCTGCTGCTGCAGACCAACTTCGTCGCCGACGCCGTCAACCTGCCGCTGATCAGCGCCAAGGAGCGCGGCGCCGGCGGCGGCCACATCCGCTTCAACATGGCCAAGGGCTCGATGAACAGCCACATCTCCCAGTTCCCGATCGGCACCTACAAGAAGGGCCACTGCCACGGGCCGGGCGCGCACGTCATCATCCTCAACGGCGAGGGCTACTCATTGATGTGGCCGGAAGGCGAGGCGCCGCGCCGCTACGACTGGCACGTCGGCAGCATGATCGTGCCGCCCAACATGTGGCTGCACCAGCATTTCAACACCGGCACGACGCCGGCGCGCTATCTCGCGTTCAAGCACGAGGTTGTGTCGATCCGCAACGGTCAGGGCGTACCGAAGGCCTGGATCAGCCGCCGCATCGGCGGCGACCAGATCGACTACGCTGACGAGAAGCCGGAGATTCGCACGCTGTTCGCTGACGAGCTGGCGAAGCACGGCCTCACGCCGAAGATGGATGCGGCCTACCAGGCCGAGCTCGCCGACCTGCCGACGAAGGCGGCGTAGTATCGGTCACCGGGGGTCCACATGGGACACGTGCTGTTCATCCTGCTGAAGGTCGCCTGCTATCTGGCGCTCGTCGTCGTGCTTGCCGGGGTCGCGAGCCTCATCGTGGTGACCGAGCTCGGGGTCTGCCCGCGGCTCAACGA
>CAVPGG010000212.1:0-3723 GCA_963703755.1 uncultured Pseudomonadota bacterium | reverse complement strand
TAGGCCGACAGGTCCGGCCACGGGCAGTACGCGGCCGCCGACGCCGTGACAACCAGTTGGCCGCCCTGGCCCCGCGCCACCAGCATCGGCGCGAACGCGCGCAGCGTGTGCACGACGCCCCAGAGGTTGACGTCCAGGACCCGGCGCCAGTCGTCCTCGCCGGTGTCCAGAAACCCGCCCGCCATGCCGATACCGGCGTTGGCCATCACGATGTCTGGCAAGCGCGTGCTCGGCACGCACCTGGTCGGCGAGCTTGGCCATCGCGGTCCCGTCGGCGACGTCCACCCGGTACGGATTCGCCTCAACACCGTGCTCCCGCGCTGCGTGCACGGTGGCCGCGGCACCCGTCTCGTCGATGTCCGCCGCCAGCACGTCGGCGCCTGCCGTGGCGAAGGCCAGGGCCGTGGCGCGGCCGATCCCGCTGCCCGCCCCGGTGACCAGCACCAACCGCCCCGCGAACGGCGCGGGCTTGCTGGTCACCCTGGCCCGCCGCAGTTCCAGGCCGGCAGGCTGCAGGCCGGCGAGATGGTCGATGAACTCGGTGACCCGCGCGGTGATCGCGGCCGGATGGGTGCGCGGCACCCATGCGCGTAGGGCAACGGCCGCCGCCAGAGCGCGTCGGTGTAGGGCCGCGCCGCGTCCAGCAGGCCGGGTAGCACGAAGGCGTCCTTGGTCAACGCGAGTTGCTGCACCGGCACCGCGGTGCGCCGCTCCGTCCGGCGGACGCCGAACATGTTCGCCCGGTAGAGCTACCGCGATCATGGCCTCCATCTTCCTGCACGAGCGATTGACCCAGAGCCGGATCGGCGCCGTGATCCTCGGCTTCGTCGGCGTGCTGGTGATCATTCGCCCGGGCCTGCAGACCTTCCAGCCCGCCGCCCTCCTCACGCTCGCGGCCGCCTTCGGCTACGGCATCACGCTCACGACCACCAAGCGGCTGACCGCGACGGACGCGACCTTCGCGATCGTGTTCTGGATGAATGCCATGCAGCTGCCGCTGAACCTTGCGGGCAGCGACCCGTTCTTCGCGCTCAAGCTCGGCACCGCCCAGATCGTCCCGGTGATCGGGCTCGCGGTCGCGGGCCTGACCTCGCACTACTGCCTGTCCAACGCGTTCCGCGCCGGCGACGCATCCGTCGTGGTGCCGATCGACTTCCTGCGCATTCCGCTGATCGCGCTGGTCGGCTGGTGGCTCTACGCGGAGGCGCTCGATGCCTTCGTGTTCGCGGGCGCCGGCTTGATCGTGTCCGGAATCCTGTGGAACATGCACGCCGAGACGCGCCGGCCGGCGCCGTTGCGCACCGGCACGGCGTGAATTTACCGGTTCTTCGTCTGGCGCATTTCCTGCGCGCGAAGCCACTATTCCGACGCTTTTGCGCCATCACATCCGCGCGGGCGCGAAGCAGATATCCGACTGGGTCTTTGACCTCGAATTGACTTGATATCTCTTGATATCTCGCTTGGCGGTGGAGCCGGAATGACCTTGGGCTGGCGCGGATCGGCGATCATCGGACTGGCGACGCTCGCGGGCGCGACGGCGGCGCTCGCGCAGGCGCCCGCGCCCAACGCGGCCTGCACGCGGCTCGAGGCGCAGCTCGCCGCGATCGACCGCGGAACCCTCGACGCGGGCCGCGCCGACCAGATCCGGCGTTACGAGGACGCGCGAAGCAAGCAGCAGGCCGAGCTCGACCGCATGTCGGCGCAGGCGAGCCGCATGGGCTGCCAGGGCGGCGGCTTCTTCTCGCTGTTCACCGGGCAGAACCCGCAGTGCACGCCGCTCAACCAGCAGATCCAGCAGGCGCGCGCGGCGCTGGAAAAGATCCTCTCCGACCTCGACCGGCTGCAGGGCGGCAATACCGGCGCCCGCGAGGCGCAGCGCGCGACCGTGATCGCGGCGCTGGCGCAGAACAATTGCGGCGCGCAGTACAGCGCCGCCGCCAACCAGCAGCGCGGCTTCCTCGACAACCTGTTCGGCAGCCGCCAGGGCGGCGGGCTCTTCTCGCCCGGCCAGTCCGGCACCTTCCGCACCATCTGCGTGCGCATGTGCGACGGCTACTACTACCCGATCTCCTACGCGACGACCTCCGACCATTTCGCCGAGGACGCGCAGACCTGCCAGCAGAC
This sequence comes from uncultured Pseudomonadota bacterium, assembly GCA_963703755.1. Lineage (GTDB taxonomy): Bacteria > Pseudomonadota > Alphaproteobacteria > Rhizobiales > Xanthobacteraceae > JAVDCA01. The sequence continues at coordinate 1,599 of CAVPGG010000212.1, read as the reverse complement.
CTGCCCGAGCGCCGACGTGGTGCTGATGTCGAGCCCGACCGGGACCGACGTGAACCAGGCGGCGGCGTCGAACGGCGCGCCCTACACGCAGTTGCCGAACGCGTTCAAGTACCGCACGGCGCTGGTGCCCGCCTGCGGCTGCCGCAAGCCGGGACAGAGCTGGGCGCAGGCGCTCGGCGGGGTGCGCGACAACACGCTGCAGCAGGACGACATCGTCGTGACCGCGGACCGCGCCAAGGCGCTGGCCGCGCCGCGCGACGCGCAGGGGCGCACGATCCGCGACGTGCGCACCCTCGATCCGCGCGCTGCCTCGGCGGCCGCGGCCGCCGCATCGGCTCCGGGGAACGAGGGCGACACCGGCGTCCCGCCGGCCAAGAAGAAGCCGGTGCGCGCGGTCGGCCCGACCTTCGTGCCGGCGCAGCCGCATTAGGATTAAGTCATTGCGAGGCGGCCGCAGGCCGCCGAAGCAATCGCGATCGGCAAACTCATGCGCTCGGGGATCGAGATTGCTTCGTCGCGCCGACGCGCTCCTCGCAATGACGTTTTCATTTGGCGCATATCCTGGTCGGCGAACCGGGATCCACTTCGCCGGGATATGCGCTAGAAATCGAACGCTTCGCTCTTCGCCGCCGCGGTCGCCGCGACCACGCTCTTGTCCGGCTGCGGCGGCGGGGTGCCGGGATCGCGGAAGCGGTTGACGATCGGATAGCGGCGGTCGCGGCCGAAATTCTTCAGCGTGATCTTGACGCCGGGCGCCGCCTGCCGGCGCTTGTATTCCGCGAGGTTGAGCATGCGCTCGATGCGCATGACGAGGTCGCGGTCGTAGCCGGCGGCGACGATCTCGGCGATCGGCTGCTCGCGCTCGACCAGGCGCTCGAGCACCGCGTCGAGCACCTCGTAGGGCGGCGAGCAAATCCTGGTCGGTCTGGTTCTCGCGCAGCTCCGCGCTCGGCGCCCGCGTGATGATGTTCTCAGGAATCACCCGTCCGTCGGGCCCGAGCGCGCCCGCCGGCTTCCACGAATTGCGCAGCCGCGAGAGCCGATAGACTTCCATCTTGTAGAGGTCCTTGATCGGGTTGAAGCCGCCGTTCATGTCGCCGTAGAGGGTGGCGTAGCCGGCGGACATCTCCGACTTGTTGCCGGTCGTCACCACCATCAGGCCGAGCTTGTTCGACACCGCCATCAGGATGGTGCCGCGCGCGCGCGACTGCAGGTTCTCCTCGGTCACGTCGCGCGGCTTGCCGGCCAGGAGCGGCGCAAGCGAGCTCTCCAGTCCTTTGGCAATGCCTCCCAGGTCGAGTTTTGTTTGGCTATGGGATTTGCTGAACGTTCCGTTGCCGAAATGGATATTGTCCCAGCCTATTGCCGGGCCTATTTTAGCAATTTCTTTGCTGCTGGAATCAGGCAGCTTCGAGTTCCTCGTTACGAAAGCTGCTGAAGGGGTTCGACAGTGAGATCGAAATACCCCATGCTGATTTCAACAATGGCCTGCACTTCTTTCAAAAATTGTCAAGCTGCGGCGAGATAGGGATATCTCGGGGGGTTCAACTGGCGCCGCCGAACCACCTGTGGTTCACGCAGACCGGACTGGCCGCGTGG
>CAVPGG010000211.1:0-3991 GCA_963703755.1 uncultured Pseudomonadota bacterium | reverse complement strand
GGGTACGAAAATTCCAGCAAGATGACACACATATTTTTTGCACAGCAGACCAGGTTGAGCAAGAGATCCAGGGTTTGTTCAACTTCATGACATCTGTGTACGGGTTGTTTGGATTTCCCTTCAAGTTGAAGTTCTCTACGCGGCCCGAAGGCTACATGGGTGCCTTGAGTGACTGGAATAAAGCCGAAGCTCAGCTGCGAAAAGCGTTTGACAGACTTCCGCGGTAATGATTGGGAGCTGGTGATCTGGCCGGAGAACTCCTCTGACATCGATCCGTTGCGCAACCCGGATGCCCGGGCGGTGATCAATCACGCGGCCCGTGCGATCGGTGCGCCCATCCTGGTCGGTGCTGTCCTGCGCACTGACGACGGGCACGCCACGAACACCGCCATCGTGTGGGACCCGCGGACCGGGCCGGGCGAGCGCCACGACAAGCACCCGATGCCCTTCGCGGAGTACATCCCCTACCGGGACTTCTCCCGGCTGTTCAGCCCCTATGTCGACCGTGCGGGCGACTTCGTGCCGGGCAACGGCGACAGCGCCGTAGACCTCGGACCGGCCCAGGATCAGGTAGCCATCTGCTCTGAGGTGATGTTCGATGACCTGGTGCGGCAAAGCGTGCGCGCCGGAGCCCAGCTGCTTGCTGTACCCACCAACAACGCCACCTTCGGCTTCACCGAGATGACCTACCAGCAGCAGGCGATTTCGCGGGTCCGGGCGGTGGAGCACGGCCGGACCGTGCTGGTGGCGGCCACCAGCGGGGTCAGCGCTGTGATCGCCCCGGATGGCACCGTCGAGCAGCAGACCAAGCTGTTCACGCCGGACGCGCTGGTGGCGCAGCGCGACGCCCGAGCAGAGTCGGGACGAGCACGAGCGCATGCTCGCCTGCGCCGAGGAGGTGCTGCGCCGGCTCGATCTGCACTACCGCGTCGTCACGCTGTGCGCCGGCGACATGGGCTTCGCGTCGCAAAAAACCTACGACATCGAGGTCTGGCTGCCGGGCCAGAACATGTACCGCGAGATCTCCTCCTGCTCGGTGTGCGGCGAGTTCCAGGCGCGGCGCATGAACGCACGCTTTCGCGGCAAGGACCGAGCGGTGCGCCACGTGCACACGCTCAACGGCTCGGGCGTCGCGGTCGGCCGCGCGCTGATCGCCGTGATGGAGACCTACCAGCAGGGCAACGGCTCGATCGCGGTGCCGGACGCGCTCCTGCCCTACATGGGCGGCGTGAAGACGATCGAGCAGGCCTGACATCCGCATGCGCATCCTGGTCACCAATGACGACGGCATCAACGCGCCCGGCCTCGACGTCTGCGCCGAGATCGCCCGCGCGCTGTCCGACGACGTTCTGGGTGGTGGCGCCGGAGTTCGACCAGTCGGGCGTCTCGCATTCGCTCTCGCTCAACGATCCGCTGCGCATGCGCGCGGTCGACGAGCGCCGCTTCGCCATCAAGGGCACGCCGACCGACTGCGTGATCATGGGCGTGCGCCACATCCTCGACGGCAAGGCACCCGATCTGATCCTCTCGGGCGTCAACCGCGGACAGAACGCCGCCGAGGACGTGACCTATTCGGGCACGATCGCGGGCGCGCTCGAGGGCGCGATCCTCGGCATCCCGTCCTTCGCGCTGTCGCAAGGCTACAGCGCCGGCAACCGGCAGAACCCGCATTGGGACACGGCGGCGACGCACGGCCCCGGCATCATCCGCAAGGTGCTGGCCGAGGGGATGCCGCGCGATATTTTGGTGAACGTCAATTTCCCCGACTGTCCGCCCGACGCCGTCAAGGGGATCGAGATCACCAGCCAGGGCAAGCGCGACGCTGAATGGCTGCGCATCGATGCGCGCCACGACGGCCGTGGCAATCCCTACTACTGGATCGCGTTCGCGCGCAGTGCGCGTCCGCCGTCGCCGCCCGGAACCGACCTGCAGGCGCTGCGCGAGGAGCGCATCTCGGTGACGCCGCTGCGTTTCGACATGACCGACGCGACCTTCAAGGCGCGGCTCGCCGAGTTGTTCGTCTGACGCGCTCGCCAAATCGCGCATCTCCGCGCGTCTCCCGGCGGCCGCCGCGATGCGCGAACGCATGTCACCGGCGACCTGGTCACGGGTTTGGCGGATCAGAAAGAATATGCGCAAATGAGAGAATTCAGCGGATGTTCCGATTTCGCAGGAACGGAACATGCTCTAAGCTTTTCTCCCGAAGAGGTGGCGCTTGTCCTCATCGCGGTCGGCCGACGATCGGGTCGGACGCATGGAATTCCTGCTCGGCCTGCGGCGGCATGGGGTGACCGATGCCGCGGTGATGCGCGCCATGGACGAGGTGCCGCGCGAGCATTTCGTCGGGCCCGGCCAGGCCGGCATGGCGTATGCGGACCAGGCGCTGCCGATCGCCTGCGGGCAGACCATCAGCCAGCCCTTCGTGGTCGCCTACATGACCGAGCGGCTCGGAGTGCGTCCTGAGCATCGCGTGCTCGAGGTCGGGACCGGCTCGGGCTACCAGGCCGCGGTCCTGTCGCGGCTCGCCCACGAGGTCGTGACCATCGAGCGCTACCGTACGCTCGCCGAGGCGGCGCGCGGTCGCCTCAAGACGCTGGGCTACACCAATGTCGAGGTGATCGCCGGCGACGGTCTCCTCGGCGCATCCGACAAGGCCCCGTTCGACCGCATCGTCGTGACGGCCGCAGCCGAGCAGATCCCGCAGGCGCTGGTCGACCAGCTCGGGGAGGGCGGCGTCATGGTGCTGCCGCTCGGACCGCACGACGGTACACAAATGATCGTAACGCTAACGAAGACTAAACAAGGTCTCGCGCGCGAGGACCTGATCGGCGTACGGTTCGTGCCGCTTTTGCCCGGAAAAGCACGCGAATTGTGAACAATTCGGCCGCAATCGGTTAGTGTTAAGCGGGAGTTTCCTGCTTAAAGCAATCTTTACTCCACGGCTGCTTAACTGCCGCGCGTGTGTTTTCTTGCGTAGCAGTGAGTAGACCAATGCGTGCGGTCGTCAATTCATCGGGGCGCCCATGGTCCGGGCTCGCGGTGCTCGGCATCTTGGCCGTGAGCGTCGCGGGGTGCAGCTCCGATACATCCCGCTTCGGCAATCCCAACGCCAGTCCCTACGCGACGCGGGCCGCCGCGCCCGCGGAGGCGACCGGTTCCATCCAGGCCGCGCCGACGAGCCGCATTTCGTCGCAGCCCTTGCCGCCGCCGCCGAACGCCGCGCGTCCCGCGACGGTCGCGCCCGTCGGCATCTCGGGCGGTGGAGGGGGCCTGGGATCCTACGGCCAGCCCGCGCCGGCGCCCGTGCGTGCGAGTCTGCCTGCGCCCGCGCAACGCGAGGTGACGGGCTCGATCCCGCGCCAGCCCCAGCCCGCCCGGCAATGGAACTGGGACGGCGGCACCGCCATCGTGGTCGGCCCGGGCGAGACGGCCGAGATCCTCGCGAACCGGTATGGCGTGCCGTCAGGTGCGATCCTGCAGGCGAACGGGCTGCGCAGCCCGGCCGAAATCCATCCGGGCCAGCGCCTCGTCATTCCGAAGTTCAATCTCGCCTCGAACGCGGCGCCTGTGCCGATGCCGGCCCAGCCTGCGACGCATCACTATGCGCCGCCGCCTCCCGCCGCGCCTGCCGGCACAGGCGCGAACGTGCACATCGTCACGCGCGGCGAGACGCTGATGTCGATCTCGCGCCGTTATCACAAGCCGGTGGCGCAGATCGCCGCCGCCAACAACATCGCGCCGCAGGCGCATCTCCGGGTCGGCGATCGCATCTTCATCCCGGGCCGTCTTGCGGAGACGCGCGCCGTGGCGCCGCCGGCACCGGCCGCCCCCAAGGTGCAGGCGCCGCGCGCGCAGGCACCGGTGCCGCATGCGGTCGCGACGGCGGAAGCCGCGCCGGCTGCGCGCGTTGCCGACTCCGGTCCGCGCGCGACGGCGGCCGCCGCGCCCACGGCCGTCAAGGCGCCGGCCTTCAGCTGGCCGGTGCGCGGCC
>CAVPGG010000210.1:0-3525 GCA_963703755.1 uncultured Pseudomonadota bacterium | reverse complement strand
GTTGGTGCGGCCAGGCGCACGCATGCCAATTCGGCAGATGCGAGGATGTTCCGGCCGGCCAGGAACCGACAACAACGGACGATGTCCGTGCTAATTTTTTCCCATGCCCTTCGCGGCCTTGATGCGGCGGACGACGTTGTCGACCTGCGCGGGCGATGCGCCCTTGATGCGCGCATTCGGTCGCGTCCCGCCGAGGAACGCGACGGCGAGCAGGATCTCGTCAGGCCGCGGCGCGTCCGGGACCGCGATCGTCATGGTGTCCATGGCATCATAGTCCCATCCGTCGTCGAGCCCGCCGAAGATGATGTCGATCGCGCTGCCCGCGCCGCCGACCTTGGCGTTGCCGGGAATGAGCGCCGGGCCGCCCCCCGCACCCTGCCGCATCGCGAGGCCGAGGCGCACGTGGATCATGCTCGCCCCGTGCTCGAGGTCGCCCGCGGTGCCGACGAGGGCCGCCTTGCCGTAGCCGCGCGGGGTGAGCGGCGCCAGCGCCGCGAGCGCGCGCGCCGTGAGCACCTCGCCGGCGCGAAAGGACAGCTCGACCAGTTCGGAAAAGTCATCGATCGGCGGACGGCCGGCCTGCGGATTGGCGAGCACGCCGCAGGCCGCGACCCGCCGGCACGGCGTCGCCAGCGTGCGCCCGCCCTCGCTCAGGACATCCTGGCTGATGACCGTGATCTGTCGAAACCGCATGACTGCTCCAGCATGATTGACATCCGCAAGCCTCCGGCTTGCCAGACGGACGATGAGCGCTTTTACTCGATGCTCCCTCGGTTGCGAACCACCATGGACGCCGCATGCCCAAGGTCAAATCCATGACCAAAGCCGTCACCATCTACGGCATCAAGAACTGCGACACCATGAAGAAGGCGCGCGCGTGGCTCGACCAGCATGGCGTCGCCTATGCGTTCCACGACTACAAATCCGCCGGCGTCACCCGCGACAAGCTCCAAGGCTGGGCCGGCAAGGTCGGCTGGGAGACCTTGCTCAACCGTGCCGGCGCCACGTTCCGCGCCCTGCCCGACAAGGACAAGGACGGCCTTGGCGAGAAGAAGGCGATTGCGCTGATGCTGGCGCAACCCTCGATGATCAAGCGCCCCGTGCTCGACATCGGCGGCAAGCTGCTGGTCGGCTTCAAGCCCGAGCAGTACCAATCCGAGTTCGGCGCCTGAGCCGCGAACAGCAAGGACACGCACATGACATTGGTGATACCCGGCGCAGCCAGCCTCAGCCTGTTCATCGCGGCCGCGATCGCGCTGCTGCTCGTCCCCGGGCCAGCCGTGCTGTTCATCGTCACGCGCTCGCTCGAGCACGGTCGGCTTGCCGGCTTCGTGTCGGACCTCGGCATTCATTCGGCCACGTTGGTGCACGTCGTCGCCGCGAGCCTCGGGCTGTCCGCGCTGCTTATGACCTCGTCGCTCGCCTTCGCGATGGTAAAGTATCTCGGCGCCGCCTACCTGATCTGGCTCGGCCTGCGCCGGCTGTTCGGACCGGACATCCTGATGAGCGACGAAGCCGCGGCGTCGCGCCAGAGTCACTGGCGGCTCTTTCGCGACGGCTTCATCGTCAACCTGCTCAATCCGAAGACGGCCCTGTTCTTTCTCGCCTTCCTGCCGCAGTTCGCCGACGTGAGCCGCGGCCGTGTGGCGATGCAGATCGCTTTCCTGGGCTTGCTGTTCGCGGCGCTCGGGCTCGTCACCGACGGCTGCTACGCGCTCGTCGCCGGCACCGCCGGTCACTGGATCAAGCGCAACCGGCACCGCCTGCGCTTCGAGCGCTATGTCAGCGGCGCCGTGATGATCGGCCTCGGCCTTACCACCGCGCTGGCCGGCCAGGGCAAGAAATAGAGCGCTCGGTCATTCCGCGGCCCGCCGGCGGTCGATCTCGGCGGCGCCGGCCTTGAGCCGGGGGATGAGCTCGCGGCCGAACTCCATAGTATCGTTGAACGGATCGAAGCCGCGGATCAGGAACAACTCGACGCCGAGCGTGTAGTACTTGAGCATCGCGTCCGCGACCTGCGCGGGCGTGCCGACGAGGCACGACGTATTGCCGAGCGCGCCGGTCGCGCGCGCGACGCCCATCCACAGGCGCTCGTCGTGCACGTCGCGCTCGAGCGCAAAGCCCATGAGCCGCTTGCCCGCATTGTCGACCGGGCCCGCCGCGTTCTCCTGCCGGCTCCAGCCCTTCTTCCCGGTCATCGCCGCGAGGATGCGGTCAGCCTTGTCCCAGGCGTCGCCCTCGCGCTCCGCGATGATCGGGCGCACCGATACGTTGAAGCCGACGCTGCGTCCGAACGCGGCCGCCTGGGCGCGGAATGCCGCCATGCGCTCGCGCGTCGCGGCGAGCGGCTCGGCATAGATCGCATAAACGTCGCAGTATTTTGCACCCATCTCGAGCGCGCCCGGCGAGGCGCCGCCGAAGAACAAGAGCGGGTGCGGCCGCTGCAGCGGGCGCACGTCCGAAGTCGGCGCCCGTGACGCGATAGAACTCGCCCTCGAAGTCGAACGGCTTCTCGCTCGACCAGGCGAGCTTCATCAGCTGCAGATACTCGGCGGCGCGGCGGTAGCGCTCGGCCTTCGGCGTGAAGTCGCCGTCGCCGTGCTGCTCCTCGTCGGTCTTGCCGGTGATGATGTGCACCGCGAGCCGGCCGCCCGTCAGGTGGTCGAAGGTCGCGATCTTGCGCGCCATCAGGGTCGGCGCGACGAAGCCGGGCCGGTGCGCGATGAGATAGCCGAGCCGCTCGGTGTGCGCCGCCGCATGCAACGCCACCAGGAATCCCTCCGCCGAGGACGACGTGTAGCCGACCAGCGCCAGGTCGAAGCCGGCCGCGTCATGGGCGCGGGCGAATTGCGTGACGTAGTCGGGCGACAGCCCGCCTTCGAGCACGTGCAAGGTCGCGTCGCCGCTCGGCGGCGAGACGCCGATCATCCCGATGATGCGTACCGGCATAGGCGTTCTCCGGCTGTCAATACGGGAGACTGCGCGTGCCGGCCGGACGGGTCAAGCGCGTCGGGCCTTGCGTCTGAGATGCTGGATCGCGGGCGCTTGAATTTGCAGGACGCGAATTAGCCGCTTGGCCGAAGCCTGCGCGATCGATAAAGATATCGGTTATCGGCATTCGTCACGTGGGCGCGCTCATGTTCTCGCCCACCTACCCTGGGGCTTCCATGGACATCTCCCTGACCGGCCGCTCGGCCATCATCACGGGCGCAAGCAAAGGTCTTGGCCTCGCCATGGCGACGCGGTTCGCGCAGTCGGGCGCCGAGGTGGCGCTGGTCGCGCGCGGGCGCGAGGCGCTCGATGCGGCCGTGAAGGACATCCGCGCCAAGGCGCAGGCGAAGGTCATCGGGATTGCGGCCGACATGTCGAAGGCCGACGAAGTGAAGCGCGCCTATGACGACGCGATGGCCGCGCTCGGCAAGCTCGACATCGTCGTCAACAATGCCGGCACGTCGCGCAACGGGTCGTTCGAGGCGCTGACCGACGAGATCATGCAGGAGGACCTCGACCTCAAGCTGTTCGGCG
>CAVPGG010000209.1:0-8542 GCA_963703755.1 uncultured Pseudomonadota bacterium | reverse complement strand
CCCGTCGCGGCGTCGGCTTCACGCCGGAGGATCGGCGCATCTTCGTCGACCTCACCGTGATGGAAAACCTCGATGTCGGCCGCCAGCCGCCACGCCGCTTTCCCGACGGGACGCCGGCGCCGGTATGGACGCCGGAAAAGCTGTTTGCGCTGTTCCCGAACCTGGCCGAGACCGGCGACCGGCCAGCGCTGTTCATGAGCGGCGGCGAGCAACAGATGCTCACGGTCGCCCGCACGTTGATGGGCAATCCTCTCCTGGTGCTGCTGGATGAACCCTCGGAAGGCGTGTCGCCCCTGATCGTCGAGCGGATGGTGGACGCCATCCTCGAGCTCAAGCGGGACGGCATCGCGATCCTGCTATCGGAGCAGAACCTGCATTTTGCCCGCCTCGTGTCCGACCGCGCCTACATTCTCGAAAAAGGGCACATCCGCTGGGGCGGCTCGATGGCGCAGCTCGACGGCGATCAGGATGCGCAGCGCACCTACCTGACGGTATAGAGTTGGTCCTGAGTCAGCACGTCATGCCCGCGAATGCGGGCATCCACGTCTTTCTTTATTCGACTCAGCAAGAAAGACGTGGATGGCCGGGACAAGCCCGGCCATGACGAAGGTGAAGCATCGAGGTTTGACAACGCCTGACCTCCGATTACCATATGCGTACAAACATTCGAGGTTTTCGCGCATGAAACCGGCGCCTTTCGTTCGCCACGTGCCCACGACCGTGGAGGAAGCGGTCGCGCTTCTCGGCAAGCTCGCGGCGAGCGACGGACGCGTGCTGGCCGGCGGACAGAGTTTCGTGCCGATCATGGCGTTTCGCCTCGCCAAGCCGGCGCACCTCATCGACATCAACGAGATCGAGGAGCTCCGCCACATCGGCGACGACGGCAAGGTGCTGGCGATTGGCGCGTGCGTGCGCCACGCCGCGTTTCACAAGCCGGTCGTTCCCGGGCCGCTTGGCGCGATCCTGTCGTTCGTCGCGCGCCACATCGCGCATTATCCGATCCGGACGCGCGGCACGTTCTGCGGCAGCATCGCGCATGCGGACCCTTCGTCCGAATGGTGCTTGACGGCCGTGACGCTCGATGCCGCGATGGTGGCGCGCAGCGTGCGCGGCGAACGTGTGATTGCGGCGAAGACCTTCTTCGCCGGCCTGATGACGACCGAGCTGACGGAGGACGAGCTGCTGACGCAGGTTCGCATTCCGCTGCCGCCGTCCGACACCCGGTTCGGCTTCAATGAATTCAGCCGGCGCGCCGGCGATTTCGCGATGGGCGCGGCGCTCGTCTCCTATCGATTGGACGATGGCCGGATCGCCGACCCGCGGGTCGGGGTCGGCGGCGCCGAAGCCTCGCCGCGCCGCCTGATCGTGGCTGAGGCGGCGCTCGCCGGCGAGCCGCCCGGCGATCGCGTCTTTCGCCGCGCCGCCGAAGCGGCCGCGCAGGCGATCGATCCGCTCGAGGACCACCAGACCAACGCCGACTATCGGCGCGATCTGGTGCGCGCCGTCGTCCGCCGCGCCCTGGAAATGGCCGCCGGATGACGCCGAAAAGCGCCACATGGGCCGGCCGCGCCCTGCGCCGGCTCGAGGATCCCGTCGCTGGTGCGCGGCCATGGGCGCTTCACTGCCGACCTTCCGTCGGCTCTTTGCGTGCGCTTCGTGCGCAGCGCCGTCGCGGCCGGCAACATCGCGGCAATTCGCGCTCCGGCAGGCGCGACGGTCATCACCGCGAAGGATCTGGTCGACGTTTAAACCGATCCTGCCGATGCTGCACAAGTTCGACTACAAGCCGATCGGCCAGCCCGTGCTGGCCGATGGCGTCGTGCGATTTGTCGGCGAGCCGATTGCCGCTGTCGTAGCCGCAACAAAGGAAGAGGCCGAGGACGTTGCCGACGAGGTGTCGGTGGACATCGACGAGACGCCAGCCGTCGTCGACGGGCGCGCAGCGCTCGCGTCGGGCGCGCCGCAAATTCATCGCGAGGTGCCCGGGAATATGATCCTCGAGGGCCGCTTCAAGTCGGGCGGTTTCGATAAGGCCTGGGCCGGCGCCGCCAAGATCGTGAAGATGGAGGCGCGCTCGCATCGCCAGAATGCAACTCCCCTCGAAACGCGCGGCGGGCACGCGAGCTACGATTTTTCGACCGGGCGGGTGACGTTGACCTGCGCGACGCAGATGCCGCACCTGACGCGCACGGCGATTGCCGACATGCTCGGCTTCCCCGAATCCGACCTGCGGGTGGTCGCGCCCGACGTTGGCGGCGGGTTCGGCCAGAAGATGTCGCTGCCGGCCGAATATGCCCTGCTCGTCTGGCTGGCGCGCAAATACAAGAGTTCCTTCGCCTGGAGCGAGGACCGGCGGGAAAACCTGATCGCCGGTTTTCATTCGCGCGACCAGTACGTCTCGCTCGAAGCCGCGTTCGACCAGGACGCCAAGCTGCTCGCGATCACGGCCGACGTTGTCGCCAATATCGGCGCCTACTCGTGCTACCCGACGACATGCGCCGTCGAGCCGCTCATGGCCATGGCCGAGCTGCCCGGGCCGTACGACCTTCGCGACTATCAATGCCGCGCCCGCGGCGCGATCACCAATACGTGCACCATGGCGCCCTATCGCGGAGTGTCGCGGCCCGTGATCACGTTCGCGCTCGAGCGGCTGATGGACAAAGCGGCCCGGGCCTTCGGCATCGAGCCGGTCGACATCCGCCGGCGAAATCTGGTCGACCGGTTTCCCTACAAGACCGTGATGGGCCTGGAATACGACGACGCAAGCTATCAGCAGACATTGGCGCTCGCGGTCGAGCAGATCGACTTGCCCGCCTTCCGCAAGCGCCAGCAGGAGGCGCGCGCGAAGGGCCGCCACCTCGGCATCGGCTTTGCGACGTTTTGCGAGCGCACCGGCTACGGCAGCCCCGCTTTCGCGGCACGCGGCATGGAGATCACGCCGGGCTGGGAGACCGTGATGGTGTCGGTCGATCCGTCCGGCGCGGTCGAAGCCCGCATCGGTTCCTCGCCGCACGGACAAGGTCTGCGCACGACGCTTGCGCAGATCATCGCCGACGAGGTCGGCGTCTCGCCCGCGATGATCAGGATCATTCACGGCGACACCGACCGCACGCCCTACGGTTGGGGAACGTTTGCCAGTCGATCCCTGGTGATTGCGGGCGGAGCGTCGCTCATCGCAGCGCGAAAAGTTCGCGCCAAGCTGATCAAGATCGCCAGCGCGATGCTGGAGGTCGCCGAGGCCGACATCATCCTGGAAGACGGCCACGCCCGGGTCGCCGGCACGGACCGGACGATCAGTGTCGCCAGAATGGCGCGCGAGGCCTACACGCAGACGCATCGTTTCAACGGCGAGATCGAGCCCGGCATCAGCGAGGTCGGCCACTACGATCCGCCCGGTACTTTCTCGAACGCGTGTCATGTCGCCATCGTGGCGGTCGACATCGATACCGGAAACGTCGCGGTCGAGCGTTTCCTGGTCGCCGAGGACGCCGGCAGGCTGATCAATCCGATGATCGCCGACGGGCAGGTGCACGGCGGGATCGCCCAGGGCATCGGCAACGCGCTGCTCGAAGAGATCATCTACGACGAGCACGGCGCGCCTCTTTCGGCAACTCTTGCCGATTACCTGCCGCCCACCGCGCACGAAATTCCCTGCATCGAGCTGCACCATCTCGAGACGCCGAGCGTCAACTCGATCACGCAGGCCAAGGGCCTGGGCGAAGGCGGCTGCATCGGCGCACCGGCCGCCGTCATCAATGCGGTCAACGATGCGCTCGCGCCGTTCGGCGTGGAGATCGACGAGATGCCGGCGACGCCGCAACGCATCCGCGCCGCCTTGCGCGCCAGAACGAAAGGCGGTGAAGCATGAAGCGCAGCATCAAGCTCACCATCAACGGCCGCGGCCACGACATCATGGTCGAGCCGCGCCGCACGCTGGTCGACGCCATTCGCGAGGATTGCGGCCAGACCGGCACTCATATCGGCTGCGAGCACGGCATCTGCGGCGCGTGCACGGTCCTCCTCGACGGCGAGCCGGTGCGATCCTGCCTGATGTTCGCCGAGCAGGCGGCCGGCAAATCGATCCGCACGGTCGAGGGCTTGGCGGACGGCGACACCCTGCATCCGTTGCAACAGGCCTTCATCGATCATCACGGACTGCAGTGCGGGTTCTGCACCCCCGGGTTCCTGATGCTGGCGGTCGGCGTGCTCGAGCGCGATCCGCAGATCAGCGACGCGGACCTCCTCGACGTGCTGGCGTCCAACCTCTGCCGTTGCACCGGTTATCAGAACATCATCAAGGCCGTCCGCGCCTTCGCGGATGAAATGCGCCGAAAATGAACGAGCCGTTGAGGGTCATCGGCCGATCCGTCCCGCGCCTCGAGGACCGGCCGCTGCTGACCGGCCGCGGCCGCTTTGCCGCCGACATCAATTTCCCGGACCAGCATCACATGCGGATCGTGCGGTCGCCGATCGCGCACGGCGTGATCAAGTCGATCGACGCCGCCGCCGCGCTGGCACTGCCCGGGGTGCACGCGGTGTGGACCTTTGCCGACATCGCGCATATTCCGCCGATCGGATTCCGCTTGACCGGGCTGACCGAGCTCGAGCCCTATCGGCAGACCGCACTCGCGCAGGACAGGGTTCGGTACGTCGGCGAGCCGGTGGCTGCGGTGTTCGCGTCCGACCCCTACGTCGCCGAGGACGCTGCCGACCTGGTCGTGTTGGAGATCAAGCCGCTGCCCGTGATCCTCGATGCCGCCGGCGAGCCTGGCCGCTTCGACGACGCCCACGGCACCGCCGCGGCCGTGATCGAGAAGGGGCGCGGCGACATTGCGGCGGCGTTCGCGGCCGCCCACGACGTCGTCGCGCTCGATCTGCAAATCGGCCGGCACAGCGGCGTGCCGATGGAGACACGCGGCGCAATCGCGCGCTACGACCGCGGACGCGGCGTGCTGGAGATGCACGGTGCCGCCAAGGTGCCGCATTGGAACCGGGATCGCCTGGCGCTGATGTTCGGCATGCCGGCCGATAAGGTCCAGCTCTATGAGGGCCATGTGGGCGGCGGCTTCGGCATCCGCGGCGAGCTCTACCCCGAGGATGTGCTGGTCTGCGCCGCCGCGCTGAAGCTTGATCATCCGGTGAAGTGGATCGAGGACCGGCGCGAGCATCTGATCGCGGCCAATCATTCGCGTCAGCAACGCCACCGGATCAAGGCGGCGATCGACCGCAAAGGTCTCATTCTCGGCATCGACGACGAGTTCTTTCACGACAACGGCGCCTACATGCGCACGCATGCGGCGTCAGTGCCGGATCTCGCTGCCGCGATGCTACTCGGCCCCTACCACGTGCCGGCCTATCGGGCGCGCGGCCATATCCGCCTGACCAACAAGACGCCGTGCGGCACCTATCGGGCGCCGGGCCGATACGAAACGACCTTCGTGCGCGAGCGCCTGATCGATGCCATCGCGGCAAGAACCGGGATCGACGCGATCGAAATTCGCCGGCGCAACCTCATCGACAAGAGCGCCATGCCTTATGCCCTCGGGTTCAATACGCTCGGCACCGAAGTCGTCTACGACTCGGGCGATTACGCGAAGCTCACCGACCGGCTGCTGGCAGCGGCGAATTGGACCGAGATGAAGGCAAGCCTGGCGCGGCGGCGCGCGGCCGGCGAGATGGTCGGCTGCGGCTTTGCCTTCTTCGTCGAAAAGAGCGGGCTTGGCCCGTTCGACAAGGTCCGCATCGAGGCTGCGCCCGGCGGCGAGATCGAGGTGATCACCGGGGTGGGTTCGATCGGTCAGGGCGTCGAGACCGTGATCGCGCAGATCGCGGCCGAAGTCCTCGAGATCAGCTACGCGCGGATCAAGGTCACGCACGGCCAGACCGACCGCATCGACAAGGGAATGGGCGCCTTTGCGTCTCGGGTCACGGTGATGTGCGGCGAGGCGACGCGAATGGCCGCGGTCGCGTTTCGCGACCAGGCGCTGCGCGGCGCCGCCGAGCTGATGCAGACCGCCGCCGCCGAGCTCGTCATGACGGATGGCGAGGTCAGGCGCCGGGATGCGGCCGGGCCGTCGCTGCGCCTCGGCACGCTTGCGGCGCGTCCGGAGGGCCTCGTGGCCGAAGCCGAGTTCAGGTCGAGCCATATGGTCTATCCGTACGGCGCGCATGTCGTGCAGTTGCGGCTCGACCGCGAGACCGGCGCGGTCACGATCGAGCGCTATCTCATGGCGCTCGACGTCGGCCGAGCCGTCAACCCGATGCTCGTCGAGGGTCAGGTCACGGGCGGCATGGCGCAGGGGCTCGGCGGCGCGCTGTTCGAGGAGTTCCTCTACAGCGAGACCGGCGATCCGCTCTCGGTCACCTTCGCGGATTACCTGATGCCGACGGCGCGCGAGGTCCCGGCTGCCGAGGTGATCGTGTCCGAGGATGCCCCCTCGCCGCTCAATATCTATGGTTTCAAGGGGGCCGGCGAAGGCGGCATCACGGCGGCAGGCGCCGCCATCGCGTCCGCCATCGACGATGCGCTGCAAAAGCCGGGCGCCGTGACCGCGTTGCCGGTGACGCCGCAACGATTGAAGATGTTGATGGCGGGCGGCTAGACCGCAGCGAATTCCGATCAATTCAATCCGCATCCGTCATGCCCGCGAATGCGCATAGGCGCTAAAGTAAGCGTATCATGGATTGATATCTACGCCGTCTCCTTGACTCTGTGGAGGTGGCGCCGGATCGCACCGGCGCATCCTCGCAAGCAGGCGAAGGTCGGCTGCGGAACGATGGCTTGGAGCAGTGTTGCGAAAAGTTGGCGCAACCAGCGCCACGCGCCGGGCCGTGTCAGGCGGCTATGGCCCAGCGGGGAGAGTCCTCGAACTCGTCAACGAGCGGCTCGAGCAGAAGAATCGCCAGGAGATGGGCCAGGACATACGGCTTGGCAGAGCGTTCGTCGAACCCTGGCGGGCCTCTGAGACCGATCAGACTTTTGAGCCGCTTGAATGCGAGTTCGATGCGCCATCGCAAGCGATAGAGGGCGAGGATATCGGCTGTGGTGTAATCCTTGCATGCAAGCGAGGTCACGATGATGATCCAATCGGCTGCGGCGAGCGCTCCTTTGGAGAGTTGATATCCTTCGCGCTGCGCCTCGCGGCGCGCCTTGCGTCGTGCCGCGGCAGCCGCTTGCTCCGGCTTCTTGACGGCGACGAGCCGCAACGCAATCGGGGCGCCATGGTCGCGCGCGATCCAGATCGGTCGATCGATCAGACCATGTTCCGACGCCTTGCGAAACTCGGCGCGCAGATCAACCGGCTCACCCTCCGCATCGCGCCAGCGCGCAGCTCGCCAGCCGGCGCGCACGACGACGTTGGCGCCATTATCAAGTACGGTCGCTATACGATCGGCCTGCAGGTAGGCACGATCCCCCATACGGATCTCGCCCGCCACGACCGGGATGCGGTCCAACGTCTCGCCGCCGCGCTCGTCAGTGAGCTCAAAATGGCCGAAGCGTTCGTGGGGAAGATCAAAAGCGCTATGAACCCGCCACAGCGCGTTGCGCCGCTTGTCCGTTGCTCCGGCCTTGGGTACGGCCGTCGCATCGATGATGCGGATCGTGCGCCCCCGGCTCGCCGCCGGCGCATGCGCGGACAGCACGCGGCCGATCAGTTCGGTCAGCCAATCTCCGCACTGCCGCAGACGATAAAGCAGCGCCACATTGGAAATGTCGACCAGCCCAATCGCAGCCGCCCATGCGGCGGTCGATCTCAACCCTCTCTTGCCGAGACAGTAGGCGAGGATCATGCGCAGCAGATCGATCGCGCTCTCAATCTCACGCGCCCGCAAAAACGCTTTCGTCTCGCGGGCGCTTTTGTTGAGCATCTCGGCCCCGCCAAGCCGGGCGACGATGCTGTCCCAATCCTGGGTCCAAAGCGATTCGTAAGTCATCCCACTGGGGAATCACACACAATCTCGCCGCGCAAGTGCTATTTTAGCGCCTATGCGCGAATGCGGGCATCCACGTCTTTCTGCATGCTCCGCCAAGCAAGGCGTGGATGGCCGGGACAAGCCCGGCCATGACGAGTGCGGGGGTGTCGGCCGCCCCGCCGCTACTTCGCGTTCGCCGGCCTCCACTTGGCGGACGCCTTGAGCTGAGCCACTTCCCGCTCGGTGGTGGTACGCAGCTTGGCGATGTCCCGCTCGATCGAGGCCCGCTTTCCGCGGCCTCGTGGTCGGCGGTGTCCGGCCGAGCTTGGCCACTTCCCGCTCGGTGGTCGAGGTCAGCTCGTCCGCCTCGGCGTCTGGCCCCCGTTGCTTGATCGCATCGGCCTCGCGCTCCGCCGACGCCCGCTGCTCGTCAGTTTCCCGCTTGGCGTTGGCCCGCAGTTCGGCCGCCTCGTTCTTGGGCCGCCGCCCGGACCTCAGCCGCATCCACCTTGGCCGCCGCGTTGAGCTCGTTGGCCGCGGACCGGGCCTCCTGCGCGATCTCGGTGGCCTGCTCCTCGGCCAGCCGGAGCAACTGCTCGATGCGGGAGCCCAGACCGGCGTAGGTGGG
>CAVPGG010000208.1:0-49746 GCA_963703755.1 uncultured Pseudomonadota bacterium | reverse complement strand
TGCGCAAAGATCCGCGCCGCAAGTCGAGCGCGAACCGGTCGAAGCGCAAAATCCTGGGGACGGCCCGGTCCATGGAACCCTTCCGCCGCGAACGATCGCCATTCGATCGCGCAAGTTTAGTCGAAAAATCGTTCCTCTGTCACCACGCGATCAGTACTTCGCGGCGATGCGGTCCTACGGTTCGCAGGTTGTCGATAGCAGGTTCCCGATCGATGAATCGATCAGCCTAGCGCATGGCCCGGCGAAAAACTGCCTCGGACTTGATGCGGGGTGGACGCCGGTTCCGAAAACGCAACGGGAGTCGAACCGCGACGCCTTCTCTGACGTTCGCGATGCTGGCGAGTTTGCCCCAGATTCATGGAGCCGATGCAACGATCGCGAGCGACAACAAGGGGGCTCGATTGATCTGTTGGCCGGTATCAAGAAGCCAATTACCACCAGCGCACTTTGAACATTCGCGCGATCGAGAGCATGGTGCCGGGCTTCTGGGTCCGCAGGAACTCCGCCGGATCGTCCGCGCGCAAATACAGGCGCCGCAGATCGAGCGCGAGCCAGTCGAATACCGGAGTCCGTGACGATCCGGTCCTTAAACCATTCCGCCCCAAGAGATCGTCGCTCGATCGCGCAAGTTTAGTCGAAAAATCGTTCTTCTGTCGCCGCGCGATCAGTACTTCGCAATGGCCGCGGCTTACGGTGCGCACGTCATCGATCGATGTCGATGCGGCTCGAAACCACAATCGACCGCATCGTGACGCGGATCACGACCCGATCGCGCGCACTGAGACGAACGCAATGAAGCAGCGTTCCCCGCACTTCTTCCAAGAGGAGGCTACCATGATCGTGCGCTTGAACAGCTCAACGGCCAGGACGTGCGCCGTCACGCTGCTGTTGGTCGGCTGGGGACTCGTGCCCAGCGTCGCCGTGGCGCTGGAAGTCGATCGCGGCGGGACCTTGCTCAACCAAAAGTGCGGTGCTGAACGTTCCGGATGCGGCTGGTGCGGCACGTACTCGTGCTACACGGTCACGACATGCACTGACACGAAGTGCACGGTCGTAAGAGTGGCACCGCAATCAATCAGGCACCGTCCGCCGACGCACGGCACCGGCCCGGTCCCAACCCTTCCCTCCACGCACAAGCATCAACGCCTGAGCGCAAACCCCAATCGTCCCGCCGGCAGGGGCCGGTAACACGCGTCAGCCGCGTCGGCGCGCACTCGATAGGTCGCCCGACATTGCGACGCGGATCCGATCGCCCGCGCAACGCGACGAAGGCAATGAAGCAGCGATCCGCGCGCTGCATGAAACAGGAGGTTGCCATGATCGTGCGTTCGAACAGCCGGACGGCTAGGACTGTGCTTTCAGCCGGCGCGCTCACCCTGGCCACCGTTATCTTCGGCCTTTCCGCCAGCGCGAAGCCGAAATTTAATGGCCATGGATGGTGCGTCTCGCGCTGCCAGCTCGGCCAGCAGTGGTGTTTCCAAGCCTGCGATACAATCTACCCTAAGAAGAAGGCGAGCATATCGCCAGCGCGAAGAGCCGTCACGGGGACTGGGGCGTCCACCCGACCGACACACCTTCATCGATGATGCAACCCGCCGAGACGAAGGAGGGAGTAAGGTGTGATCGCTTTCCTTCCCATCGGGATCGCGCAGGGCGGGGCCGCGACGCAATCGGAAAGTCCCCTGCAGCAAGGAGGAGACCATGGCAACGCTTTTGACCTCGGTCGGCGCGCTCGCAATCGCGTCGATCGCCCTCGCGTTTCCGGCCACTGCCAAGCCAAAGGGCGGCGATGTCGGGCAGTGCCTTAATCTGTGCTACCACCTCCCCTCCGGAAGTTGGAGTCGTTGCGAGTTTTACTGCATTAAAAAATTTCCCCTTGCAACCGCCGCGGCGAGTGTGCGCCACAAACCCAAACCAAGGCCCATCACGGTGACCGGCGCACCTACCCGGAGCAAGCAGTCGCGCTGACGCCGTGAAGATCGAGCGCTGCGACGTTGGCGACGCTTTCCGTCCCATCGGGACCGCGCAGGGCGGGACCGCGACGCAATCAGAAAGTCCCCTGCAGCAGGGAGGAAACCATGGCAAGGCTTTTGACCTCGGTCGGCGCGCTCGCAGTGGCGGCGATCGCCCTCGCGTTTCCCGCCCCTGCCAAGCCGAAGGGCGGCGATGTCGGGCAGTGCCTTAATCTGTGCAACCAGCTTCCCATAAATAATAGAGGTCATTGCCAGTCGTACTGCATTAAGACTTTTTACCGCGCAAGCGCCGCGGCGAACGTGCGCCACAAACCCAAACCACGGCCCATCACGGTGACCGGCGCACCTTCCCGTCCGACGCAGCGTGGTCGATGACCCGGATCGATAGAGAAGAGAAGCTGATGATTTGCCCGACGTTCAAAACATTGACCTACCTAACCCTCGCGGACGGCGCCGTCCTGCTGGCCAAAAAGTCCCCGGCAGCAAGGAGCAAACCATGACAAAGCTTTTGATCTCGGCAGGCGCACTCGCGCTGGCGGCGATCGCCGTTGCAGATCCCGCCCGCGCCCGGGGGCCGAATAACTTTAACCAATGCATACACATGTGTACCCTTTCGGGTGGCTGGTATGCGGGGTGCGCGCGTTCATGTGGACCGGCACCCGTCATCAATAAGCGGGCCGCGACCGCGCGCCCCATCGGGCCAATCATTCCCCCGGGGCACAGCACCGGCCCCACGCGGCCAACCGTTCCCAATCCCACGCAAAGGCATTAGCGCTGGAGCGAAAACCGTGAACATCACGCCGGTAGCGGCCGACCACGTGCATCGGCCAAGTCGGCACGCGCAACGACAATCGCAACGAAGCAGCACGCCCGCGCATGAAAGAGGAAACGACCATGACCGCGCGTTCGAACATCAAGGGGCTCTGGACGGTGCTCTCGGTTGGCGCCCTCGCGCTCGCCGCCGTCACCTTCGCGCTTCCGGTCGACGCCAAGCCGAAGACTCCGCGCCAACAGTGCATAAGTGAATGCTATCCCGGCGACGCTATTTGTGTCGAGAATTGTGTTTTCTGGAGCCGGACGACGAAAAAGAAGGCGGTGGTGACGTTGCCGGCGCGAGGACCCATCGCGGGGACCGGCGCGCCCGCCCGACCGACACAGCTTCATCGTCACTGATGCGATCCGCCGAGACGAAAGGAGGGCGGTCCTCCGCGACGACTTCGACGAAACCCCAGCAGCAAGGAGAAAGACCATGACAAGGCTTTTGACCTCGGTCGGCGCGCTCGCATTGACTGCGATCGTCGGCGCGTGCCCCGCCCACGCCATGCCGAAGGGCGGCAATCTGCAGGCATGCATCGACCGGTGCAACCTCAATCCGGGCCGCAACGGCTCCGTCGCGCAATGCACGGCCGTGTGCCGGGTGACGGCCGGCAACAACGCACGCGCCACGGCGGCTGTGCGCCGCGGTTCAAATACGACCACGATCAACAACAGCGGCAACGGCACCGGCAACCGAAGACACTAGGGCGCAGCAGCACCGACGCGCGGCAGAGGTCCGCACGTCGCTGACGCAACCCGACGCGAGCACGGCGGCGGGCGAGCGCCATCGCTTTTGCAGGCGTGCTCGTCTTTTCGGCAATATGGATAAAGCATGACAAAGCTTTTGATCTCGGTTGGCTGGCTCACGGTCGCGGCGATCGTCTGCTCGGCTCCCGCCCACGCCAAGCCAACGCGCTGCTGGGCGTGGTGCGCCAAGCATGGCGACTCGCCAGCCTGTTACCGCGAGTGCGGCCAGACGAACGCCACGAACAGAGCGAGTGTGGTCCGCAAAGGAAATTCCGCGCCGGTGAGACGCGAGGGCGTTCATCGATGACGCCGACCGGAGTGACGACAGCCATGTTCACTCGAACGCAAGGGTGGAAATCATGAAAGGGTTTTTGATGTGCGCTGGTGCGCTGGCTCTGGCGGCGATCGCCTTCGCGTGTACGGCCGACGCCTTGCCGTGCCCCAGCTGTCTGCGGATTTGCCTGAACCAGTGCTGGTACCATGGGGGCAGTGGAATGTGCAGAGCGAGGTGCCAGCGCTATTACGGCAGCACCCCGCGCGCGGCGGCCGCGCGGCGCGGCACCGGCCCGGTGCTGCGCGGCGGCTACACCAATCCGACCGGCCCGACCCTTCGGTCCACGCACAAGCATTAGCGCCCGAGCGCAAACAGGAGGCTCCCACGATCATGCGTTCGAACAGCCGGACGGCCAGGGCTGTTCAGTTGGCGCGCTCACCCTGGCCGCGGTTATCTTCGGCTTTCCCGTCAGCGCGAAGCCGAAAGTAACTCCCCTTCAATGGTGCAACGGGTTCTGCCACCTCGGCGACGCCGCTTGTTTCCAATGGTGTCAATCCGTTCACGGTACGAAGAAGAAGGCAAGCATATCGCTAGCGCCAAGACCCATCACGGGGACCCACACGCCCGCCCGACCGACGCACCTTCATAGATGAGAAAGGGACAAAATCATGACAAAGCTTTTACTCCTTTTAAGTGGCTGCACGCTCGCAGCCATCGCGGCCACTATTCCCGCGCGCGCCAGGCCGGCTGAAACCTATGAGAGGTGCCAGATCCGGTGCTATTACAGCTCAAGCGGCCGCGCGATTAACAGTTGTCTAAACTATTGTGCCGCGAAATTTCCTACAAGGACGGCGATTGCGCGCCCTAAAGGGACTACGGGAAATCCCGCTCCGGTGACGCGCAAGAGACTTTATCGATGACCGCGCGGCCGGAGCCGACGATGTTGCCTGCAATGATGCCGACGGTCATGCGCGTCGGGGAGAACGGGAGGCAGGCATGACGAATTTCGAACCTCGAACGCGACACCGGGCGCGCCGCATCGTCTTTGCGGCAATGCTCGGCACGCTCGCCGCATGGCCTTCCGTTCTGTCGGGGGGCGGCGGCGCGTAAGGCGTCCGCAGTGCCGACGATGAAGGTTTAACCAATGAAACCAAGCGGCATTGTCCTTGCCGTCCTCCTGGTCGCAGCAGGGCTGCCCGCGCGGGCGGGAACGATCGATGTCTCCGACAATCACGGCGGGCGTGTCGCCGACTACGGCACCCGCTGGGAGCTGCTTGCGCGCGAGGGCGCGCGCGTGCGCATTGTCGGGCCGTGCCAGTCGGCCTGCACGGCGCTGCTCGGGCACATCCCGCGCGACCGCATCTGCGTCACGCCGCAAGCGGGCTTTGGTTTTCACCTCGCGCACCTGTCGCAGGCAACCGCAACGCTCTGGCATGGCTATCCGGCCGACATCAAAGCGTGGATCGAGCAGCACGGCGGGCTGCAACGCGACTTCATCTGGATGCGGGCGCCGGAGATCTATCGTTTCTTTCCCAGATGCTGAGACGTTGAAGTGCGCAACGCCGTCGGCGCCGGCCACCATGCGATCACGCGGCCTGCGTCAGCTCGCGCAACACCGGCTGCGTCTCGCCGCCGATGGTGAGGCGCGTGCAGGCATGGCCATGGCCGAGCGCATATTTCACGGTCGGGAAGAGACGCCCCGACGTGATCGCGAAGGCGAGCGAGACGAGGCCGCGCCGGCCCCACAGGCGCAGCACCTCTTCGCGGAGGTCATCCGCCTCGGGCGCGTGGGCGAGCGTCTTCTCGGCGAAGCGCACCGCGAGCGCGACCTCGTACGGCATGGCCGCGAAATCGCGCGCCACGACGGCGCGCAGGACCGCGGGATCGACCCCTTGGCGCTGCGCCATGTCGATGGTGAGCTGCGTGCACGGGCCGCAATCCTCGGCCATCACGGCGACGAGCCCGGCCGCGCAGTGCGGCGCCGCCGGAATGTCCTGGCGGTACTGGCTCAGGCTGATCACCTTGCCGAACGCCATGGCGGCGCGCGGATCGGCGTCGATCAGCTCGTGGATGTAGCTCGCGTCATAGTTCCACAGGCGCTCGAAGGCGGCGATCTGTCGCCGCAGGAACCATTTGATCATCTTGTCTCTCCGTCTTTCTCCGTCTTTGCGGCGCGGGCAGCCGACGTTGCCGGTGTCGTCGCGCCCTGCCTTCAAGACGAACCACGCAGCCGCCCGGTGACATGGAACAGAGAAAAAATGGCACTCTCGTGCGGTCACCCCCGGCCGCCGGAGCGGCGTCCGCGCAAAACGAAGCTAGAAAGTTCAATGATTACAGCGGCGATGAAATCCAGGCCGCCGCGCGTCGGGCCCGGTCGCGCTGTCCACGACCGGGTTCCTTGGATCCGGCCGTTACCGATCCTCCCTGAACCACGGCAGCAGCACCGCCGGGAAGTCGGCCGCGTAGCGCGGGCCCTTCGGCTGGGGCTGGTACTCCGGATGCGGGTTCGGATCGGGCTCGACCGCCTTGCGGTAGAGGTGCCAGGTCGCGTGCCCGAGCACCGGCAGGACCACGGCGAGGCCGACGAACAGCGGCAACGAGCCGATCACGAGCAGGGCCGCCACGATCAGGCCCCACAGCGCCATCGTCAGCGGATTGGCGGCGACGACACGCACCGAGGTCAACAGCGCGACCGAGGCGCCGACGTCGCGGTCGAGCAGCAGCGGGAAGGACACGACGCTGATCGCGAGCGCCACCACGGCGAAAAGGAATCCCATGCCGTTGCCGATCACGATCAGGTTCCAGCCCGCGCGCGTCGCCAGCACGTCGTGCGCGAAGGCGGCGAGCGAGGCTGGCGGCGCATAGCCGAAATTCTCGACGTAGATCGCGCGTGCAACGCCGATCCACACCGCGAAGATGACCAGGAGCACCACGCCCAGCGCCACGATGGCGCCGATCGAGGGCGAATGCAGGACGTCGAGCGCGTGGCCGGCCGATGAGTCGACGCCCGCTTCGCGCCGGCGGCTGAGCTCGTAAAGGCCGATGGCGGCGAGCGGGCCGATCAGCGCGAAGCCGGCCGCGAGCGGGAACAGCAGCGGAATGATCGCGAAGCCGAGCGTGAGGCCCGCGAGCCCGATGCCGACCAGGGGATAAATGGCGCAGAGAAAGACCGCATGGGTCGGCATGGCGGTGAAATCGTTCCAGCCGGCGCGCAACGCATCGATGAGGTCGGCGGGGCGGATGCGACGAATCGCAGGCGCGGACGGTTGGTCACCCGCACCCGTGAGGATGTGTGCTTGTGCCAGATCCTGAGCCATGAGCGTGCCTCCTTGATTCCTTGTTGGTTGGATTCAAGCGGCCACGATCGGCCAAGAGGCGCCGCCCAGCGAGCGGGCGGAAACGCCTCGCGCTTGATCGACGTAGCGCAAGGGTAACACCGCCGGCCGTCGGGCGTTCTTCACAGTCTTGGGAGGTCAATCGGCGGGGCACCGGGCCGGCATCGGGCAAAAATGGCAGATTTGGCAGAAGGTCCTAACTGGGATAACAGCAACGAATTCAACGCCAACGGTTGGCTGGGTCAAGCCGGGGGCCAGCCGGCCCTGGTCGACACCATGCGCGCGCCGCGCTATCTCGACACCACCGACCACCCAGGACCACGGCGCCAGCCTTCGGCACCCTCGCGCACCAATGTTCAAAGTCCGCGTCATACCCTGCCTCGACGTGAAGGACGGCCGCGTCGTCAAGGGCATCAATTTTGTCAACCTGCGCGATGCCGGCGATCCGGTCGAGGCCGCGATCGCCTATGACGCGGCCGGGGCGGACGAGCTCACCTTCCTCGACATCACGGCGAGCCATGAGAACCGCGGCATCATGCTCGACGTGGTCCGCGGTACCGCCGAGGCCTGCTTCATGCCCGTGACGGTCGGCGGCGGCGTGCGCACCATCGAGGACATCCGCGCGCTGCTGCGCGCCGGCGCCGACAAGGTCTCGATCAACACGGCGGCGGTGAGCAACCGTCAGTTCGTCAAGGAGGCGGCGGAAAAATTCGGCGATCAGTGCATCGTGGTCGCGATCGATGCCAAGAAGGTTTCGGGGTCGGGCGAGCCCGGCCGCTGGGAGATCTTCACCCACGGCGGCCGCAAGCCGACCGGGCTCGATGCCATCGCCTATGCCGAGGAGGTGGTCGCACTCGGCGCCGGCGAGATCCTGCTCACCTCGATGGACCGCGACGGCACGCGCCAGGGTTTTGACATTGCGCTCACCCGCGCGATCGCCGACGCCGTGACGGCGCCGGTGGTCGCCTCGGGCGGCGTCGGCAATCTCGATCATCTGGTCGACGGCATCCGCGACGGCCATGCGACCGCGGTGCTCGCCGCCTCCATCTTCCACTTCGGCGAGTACACCGTGCGGCAGGCGAAGCAGCACATGGCGGCGGCCGGCCTGCCGATGCGGCTCGACCCGTGAGTCGCGCCCGCAGCGCCGGGATGCTAAGACGGTCCGCATGACGGAGTTCACGCTGCACGACCTGGAGCGACGCGTCGCCGAGCGGGCGAGTGAGAGCGCAGAGGTGTCCTATACGCGCAAGCTGCTCGACCGCGGTGTCGCCCAGTGCGCCAAGAAGCTCGGCGAGGAAGCGGTCGAGACGGCGCTCGCCGCTGTCGGCGAGAACCGCGAGCAGCTGGTCGGCGAAGCCGCCGATCTGCTCTATCACCTGCTGGTCGTGCTGCGCGCGCGCGGCATCACGCTCGCCGAGGTCGAGGCGGTGCTCGCCGAGCGCACCCGGCAATCGGGCCTCGACGAAAAGGCGTCACGCAAGGGCGGCTGATTGATGCGGGATGCCTCTCAGTTTTTCACCGTCATGCCCGCGAATGCGGGCATCCACGTCTTGCTTCGCGTCAGTGGAAAGACGTGGATGGCCGGGCATAGGCGTCGTGGAACGACGCCGTTCTTCGAACGGCTATGCCCGGCCATGACGACTTCAATGTAGCAGCTGCCATGGAACAGCGCGTCGAGGACGGACTTTCGCCCTACCACGCCTTTACCCGCGGCGAGTGGGCGGCGTTGCGCGACGACACGCCGATGACGCTCATGTCCGAGGAGGTCACCCGGCTGCGCTCGATGCACGACCGCCTCGACATGAACGAGGTCGAGGAGATTTATCTGCCGCTGTCGCGGCTTCTGTCGATGTACGTCGCCGCGACGCAGCGGCTGTTTCGCGCCCAGCAGCGCTTCCTCGGCACCGAGGACGGCAAGATGCCCTACATCATCGGCATCGGCGGCTCGGTCGCGGTCGGCAAGTCGACCACCGCGCGCGTGCTCCAGGCCCTGCTCGCGCGCTGGCCCAACGTGCCCAAGGTCGACCTCGTCACCACCGACGGCTTCCTCTATCCGAACGCGATCCTCGAGCGCGAGCATCTGATGGACCGCAAGGGCTTTCCCGAGAGCTACGACCTGCCGGCGCTGCTGCGGTTCTTGACCGACGTGAAGGCCGGTCGGCGCCCGACGCGCGCGCCGATCTATTCGCACCTCGTCTACGACGTGATGCCCAATCACTCGGTCGAGATCGACCGCCCCGACATTCTCATCGTCGAAGGCCTCAACGTGCTGCAGGCCAACCGCCTGCCCAAGGACGGCGAGGCGATCCCGTTCGTCTCCGACTTCTTCGACTTCTCGGTCTATCTCGACGCCGACGAGGACGTGCTCAAGTCCTGGTACGTGAGCCGCTTTCTCACCCTGCGCGGCACCGCGTTCAGCGATCCGAAATCGTACTTTCACCGCTACTCGAAGTTCACCGACGCCGAAGCGGTCGTTACCGCCACCGACATCTGGACGCGGATCAATCTCGTCAATCTGCACGAGAACATCCTGCCGACCCGGCAGCGCGCGGATCTCATTCTCAAGAAGGGCGAGAGCCACGGCGTCGACGAGGTGGCGCTGCGCAAGCTGTGAGGACCGTTACGCTGCGAGCGTGGTGCGGTCGGCCGCGAGGATACTCGGCGAGCCGTTCGCGGTCGAGCGGCTTGGTCAGGAATGCATCCATGCCGGCCGCAAGGCAGGCGTCGCGGTCGTCGCTGAATGCGTTGGCGGTGAGCGCGACGACGGGCGTGCGCGCGCCAGCGCCCGCCTCTTCGGCGGCGCGGATGCGGCGGGTCGCCTCGATGCCGTCCATCTCGGGCATGTGCACATCCATCAGCACAACGTCGTAGGGCTCGCCGGCGGCGCGCGCCGCGAGCCATGACTCGACCGCCTGTGTGCCGGTGGTCGCGACCGTCGGGCGGTGGCCGAGCCGCGCGAGCAGCGCGCGCGCGAGCAGGGCGTTGATCTCGTTGTCCTCGGCGATGAGGATCGCAAGGCCCGATCGCGACCGGCGCTCTGCCTCAGTGCGTGGCGCGGGATCGCGGGCGGCGTCCGCGTCGTCGAACGCCGGCGCTGCGGCCGCGAACCGCGCCGCAAGCGAGGCGGCGCGCACCGGCTTGACCAGGTAGCCGGAAAATCCCGCGTCGCGCAGCGTGGCGAGCTCGTTGCGGTGGTCCGGCGCCACCAGCACGATACGGCGATCGGCCGCACGGGCGGATGCCTGTGCGATCATGGCGGCCGCAGCGGCGCCGAGCGCGCGATCGACGATCACGGTGTCCCAGGCGCGCTCCGGCAGCAGCGCGAGCGCCACGTCGGCATCCGTGACCACGCAGGTGTGTGCGCCCCAGCCGGCCAGCCGCCGCGCCAGCAGCGACGCTGCGACGCTCGTCTGCGGCGCTGCGATCAGCACTGACTGATCGAGCTGCGGCAACGCGGGTGGCGCGGATGCGCGTTCCACGCTCGCGGGCAGCGCGACCGTGAACGCGAAGGTCGAGCCTTCGCCCGGCGCGCTTGCGACCGTGATGCGGCCGCCCATGCGCTCGACGATGCGCTGCGAGATTGCGAGCCCGAGGCCGGTGCCGCCGTGCCGGCGGGTCGCGCTGCCATCCGCCTGCTCGAACTCCGCGAAGATGCGCGCCTGCGCGTCGGCCGCGATGCCGACGCCGGTGTCGCGCACCGCGAAGGCAACTTCGCCCGGCCAGATGCCGGGCTCGGCCGTGACCGTGATGCCGCCCCGCTCGGTGAATTTCACGGCATTGCCGGCGAGGTTGAGCAGCACCTGACGCAGCCGCGGCCCATCGCCGGTCACGTCGGCGGGCAGCCGGTCGTCGACGAAAGCCGCGATCTCGATGCCTTTGGCCTGGGCACGCGGGCTCATCAGCTCGACCAGCTCCTCGATCAGCTCGGCAAGCCCGAACGGGCGCGCGTCGAGGTCGAGGCGGCCGGCTTCGATCTTGGAGAAGTCGAGGATCTCGCCGATCAGCGACAGCAGCGTGTCGCCCGAGGTCTTCACCGCCTTGACGTAGGTTGCCTGCTCGGGCGTGAGCGTCGTGTCGAGCAGGAGATCCGCCATGCCGAGAATGCCGTTGAGCGGCGTGCGGATCTCGTGGCTCACCATGGCGAGAAACCGGCTCTTGGCGCGGTTCGCCGCATCCGCCTGGTCGCGCGCGTCGGCGAGCGCATGCTCGGCCAGCACGCGGTCGGTCACGTCGCGGCCGACGCTCTGGGTTTCGGTGCGGCCATCCGGCTCGGCGCGCACCGGCGCCTCGCGCCAGGCGATCCAGCGCGGCCCGTCGGCGGACGCGATCCGCTGGTCGTGCATGCGCGTGCCGTCCGGCCGTGCCGCGACCGCGCCTTGCTCGATCACCGCGAGGGTGAAGGGCGTGCCGACGAGGTCGTCGCGCGCGCGGCCCGCGATCGCGCCGAAGGCGTCGTTGACATAGGTGATGCGGCCGTGCTCGTCGCGCCGTACGATCAGATCGCCCTGCGCCTCGAGAAAGCTCTTGGCGCGTTCCTCCGCTTCCTTGATCTCCCAGGTGCGGTCGGAAAAATCCTCGACGCGAAGCTCGAGGCGTTCGTTCTCGTCGCGCAGCATGCGGGTGCGGCGGATCATCAGCGCGAGCGCGCCGCAGGCCGCGATGGTGGCGCCGGTCAGCAGCGCCATGTCGGAATGGAAATAGAGACCCGCCGTGCCGCCGCCATGCTCGGTGACGACGCGGTAGAGCGCGAGCACGATCACGGCGGCCACCGCGATCCCGAGGCCCGCGAGTGCCGCCGGCAGCGCGTCGCGCAGCGTCGGGTGCAGATGTGCCGCGAGCCGCATACGCGGGCGCGCGCCGTCGCTGTCGTCGGAGTCGACCCGCATGTCCGCCGTCCCGTGTGCCGAAGCTCGCGTTCTGCGAGTTGTAAAGTGGCCTTGCGGCCTCTTCGGCTTCTCCGGACCGACTGGATAGCGCAGGAGTTCTTGCCAATCCTTGACCCGCGCCGATCTGGCGCCGCGTCAGGGCGTCGTCACGGTTGACGAAGGCTTAACGGCGGCCTGGCAGCTCGGCATTGGCGAGGTTGTGCGGCTGCGTCGCCCGCCACATCACGCCGAACAGGGCCGCGGCTTCGTCGTGCGAGAAGCGGGCCGAGTGGACGTAGAGCTTGAAATCCGGCGCCTCGGCGCCGGCGGCGAGGCTGATCGTCAAATCGGGACGCTGCGCCGCATCATCGACCCGGATGGTCTTGAGCGGCAGCGAGGTCTGGCACGCGTTGCTCTCGGCGGCGTCGAAATCGTCGACCAGGACGAAATCCGCGGCCGTCGGCTCGTCGACCAGCTGCATGCGCAGATCGGGATGCGTTGCGTGGTTGTCGATCTTCACCGCGTAGTCGGGCGTGCGGGCCGTCGCGGAGACCTGATAGGTCGCGGCTCCGGACGCGAAGCAGCGCGGTTTTGTGGGCAGAAACGCCTGGAATCCCTGCGCGGCCGCCGGAAGCGCGATGGCGAGGCCGAAGAGCACGGATTTGTGCAGGCTGTTCATGCATCCCCCATCCGCGCCGCCGTTGCCCGAGCGCCACTGCCGCCGTCGATGCGTCGCTGCGGCGAGTCGCCGGGCGTTAGCGTTAACGAGCGTTAGCGCCGGAACGGTTAAGATTGCGTGAGCGGCTGCGGCGCGGCGCCGCCCCCTGACGTTACGTCACTGGTTTCGTTTGGGTTTTATCGATTCACGCAGGTTCCGGCGTAACGCCAAAATAACACTCGCGCGGTAGGTCTTGCCGGTTGGCCAGAAGGGCTTCCGATGTTCCGCGTGATCACTTGCCTCACGACTGAGCACGACTGGCGGCTCGTCGTGCTTGCCGGTCTCGTCTGCTTCCTCGCAAGCTGCGTGGCGGTCAGCCTCATGCACCGCGCGGTCGTGGCGCAGGGGCGCGCGCGGTCGATCTGGATCGCGACCGCGGGCACGGCGACCGGCTGCGGAATCTGGGCGACGCACTTCATCGCCATGCTCGCCTATGATCCCGGCGTCGTGGTCGGCTACGGGCTCGTGCTGACGATCCTCTCGCTCGCCGCCGCAATCGCGATCACCTCGTTCGGGCTTGCCACGGTGGTCAGCGGGCCGGCGTCCTGGCGCGCGCCGGCCGGCGGCGCGATCGTCGGCGGTGGGGTTGCCTGCATGCACTATCTTGGCATGTCGGCGCTCGAGCTGCCCGGCCGCGTCACCTGGGTGCCCGGGCTCGTGGTCACGTCGATCATCCTCGGCATCGTGCTGGGCGCCGCCGCGGCGGCCGTGGCGCGCCTGCGTCACCGCAGAGGCGCCTCGGCGGCGGCCGCGCTGCTGCTCACGCTCGCCATCGTGTCGCATCATTTCACCGCGATGGGCGCCGTGCTGATCGTCCCGGATCCGGCACGGCCGATCAGCGGTCTCATCCTCTCGCCCAATGCGCTTGCGCTGACGATCGCGGGTGCCGCGGTCGCGCTGCTCAGCATGTGCATCGTGGCGAGCATGAGCGATCGTCGCGCCAAATCGCTGCTCAGGGAGCGCAACCGCCTGCTCGACGCCGCGCTCAACAACATGGTGCAGGGCGTCAACATGTTCGACGCCCAGGGCCGGCTCGTGCTCTTCAACGCGCGCTATCTGCAGATGTACCGGCTGTCGCCCGACGTCGTGAAGTCCGGCTGCACGATTCGCGATCTCGTCGAGAACCGCATCAAGAGCGGGACCTTCTTCGCGACCGACCCGGAACGCTACATCGCTGAGCTGTCCGGGGCCGTGCTGCATGATCGCACGCCGAGCACGAAGTTGATGGAGCTCGACGACGGCCGCATCATCGCGGTGGCGAGTCAGCCGATGGCGGCGGGCGGCTGGGTGGTCACGCACGAGGACGTGACCGAGCGGCATCGCGCCATGAAGGAGCTGGAGCGCACCCGCAACTTCCTCGACACCGTGCTCGAGAATGTCCCGGCGACGATCCTGGTGAAGAACGCATCGGATCGGCGCTATGTCCTGATCAATCGAGCCGGAGAGCAGTTCTTCGGTATCCCGCGCGAGCAGATGATCGGCAAAACGGCGCAGCAGGTCTTTCCCGCCCGCCACGCCGAGTTGGTCGATCGGCATGACCTGCAGTTGCTTGAGCAGCGCAAGCTCTTTTTCTTCGATGCGCATCCCGTCGAGACGCCCGGCAACGGCGTGCGCGTGATGACGTTGACGCGGCTGCCGATCCTCGACGCCGACGGCGAGCCGCAATATCTGGTCAACGTCATCCAGGACGTGACCGAGCGCAAGCGCGCCGAGGCGCGCATCGCCCACCTGGCGCACTACGACGGGCTCACCGACCTGCCGAATCGTTCCGCGTTCAACGAATGCTTCGCCAGCACGCTCGAGCGCGCCGCCGCGGAGAACGCGTCCTTCGCGCTTCTGTGCATCGACCTCGATCGTTTCAAGGAGGTCAACGACGTGTTCGGCCACGTGGCGGGCGATCGCCTGCTGCGCGCGCTCGGCGAACGCCTCGGCCGCGCCGCCGAAGGGGCGTTTCTGGCGCGCCTCGGCGGCGACGAGTTCGCGGTGATCGAGAGCGGCGGCGCGCAGCCCGCGGGCGCATCCGCGCTCGCCGAGAGGCTGATGGCGGCGGTTGCCGACGATTTCGAGATCGACGGGCAGCGCCTGCGCGTCGGGCTGAGCGTGGGCATCGCGATCTACCCGACCGACGGCAGCGACGCATCCGCGCTGATCGCCAACGCGGACGCGGCGCTCTACCGGGCAAAGACCGGCGGGCGCGGATCGATCCGCTTCTTCGCGGCCGAGATGGACCAGCGCCTGCGCGAGCGCCGCGCCCTGGTGCATGACCTGCAAGGCGCCGTCGAGCGCGGCGAGCTCATCGTTCACTACCAGCCGCAGGCGCGTCTCGACGGCGAGATCACCGGGTTCGAGGCGCTGGTGCGCTGGCAGCATCCGGTACGCGGGCTGATCGCGCCCGACGCGTTCATCCCGGCCGCCGAGGAAAGCGGCCTCATCCTGGCGATCGGCGAATGGGTGCTGCGCGAGGCCTGCCGCGAGGCGGCCGCGTGGCCAAAGCCGCTCAACATCGGCGTCAACCTGTCGCCCATCCAGTTCCGCCACGGCGACCTGCCGGGCCTCGTTCACGCGGTGCTGCTCGAGACCGGGCTCGCGCCCGGCCGCCTCGAGCTCGAGATCACCGAGAGCGTGCTGGTCGACGATTTCGCCCGCGGCATCACGATCCTGCGCCGGCTCAAGCTGCTCGGCGTGCACATTGCCATGGACGACTTCGGCACCGGCTACTCGTCGCTCTCCAACCTGCAGGCCTTCGCGTTCGACCGCATCAAGATCGATCGCTCGTTCATCGCGAGCCTGAAGAGCAGCCGCCAGTCGGCGACGATCGTGCGCGCCGTCATCGGGCTCGGCCGCGGCCTCGATCTGCCGGTGATCGCCGAAGGGGTGGAGACCCGCGAGCAGCTCGACTTCCTCACGTCGGAGGCCTGCGCCGAGGTGCAGGGCTATCTGGTCGGCAAGCCGCAACCGATCGAGGCCTATGCGGAGGCGGTCGGCCGCGAGCCGGCCGAGGCCGAGCCGATCGCGTCGGTGGCGTAACCAGTCTGCGCCGGAAGCCTATGCGGCCCGCCGCACCTCGTCGGCGAGCGCCCGGTAGGACAGCGCCTCGGCCAGATGGATGCGGCCCACCGCATCCGCCCCATCGAGATCCGCGAGCGTGCGCGCGACCCGCAGCACCCGGTGATAGCCGCGCGCCGTGAGCCGCATGGCGTCGGCGGCGTCGTGGATCAGCGCCAGCGACGCCTGGTCGAGCTTGACGACCTGGTCGAGCACCGCGCCCTGTGCGGCCGCGTTGGTGCGCACGTTCGGCTGCCCCAGTGCTGCGTAACGCTCCGCCTGGATCTCGCGGGCGCGGGCGACGCGGGCCGCGACCTCGCGGCTGCCCTCGGCCGGCGGCGGCAGGATGAGGTCGGCGGCGGTGACCGCCGGCACCTCGATGTGCAGGTCGATGCGGTCGAGCAGCGGGCCGGAGAGCCGCGCCTGATAGTCGGCGGTGCAGCGCGCATTGGGCGCGCGCCGGCACGTGAAGCCGGGCTCGCTCGCGCGTCCGCAGCGGCACGGGTTCATGGCGGCAAT
This sequence comes from uncultured Pseudomonadota bacterium, assembly GCA_963703755.1. Lineage (GTDB taxonomy): Bacteria > Pseudomonadota > Alphaproteobacteria > Rhizobiales > Xanthobacteraceae > JAVDCA01. The sequence continues at coordinate 33,454 of CAVPGG010000208.1, read as the reverse complement.
GAACATGAAGCGCGCCGGATAGGTCACACGGTGGTTGGCGCGCGCGATCGCGACCTCGCCGGTCTCCAGCGGCTGGCGCAGCGAATCGAGCACGCGCGGGTCGAATTCGGGAAACTCGTCGAGGAAGAGCACGCCGCCATGGGCGAGCGAGATCTCGCCGGGCTTGGCGCGCAGGCCGCCGCCGACCAGCGCCGCCATGCTGGCGGAATGGTGCGGCGCGCGGAACGGCCGGCGGTTGGTGAGCGCGCTGCCGTCGAGCTGGCCCGCGATCGACGCGATCATCGAGACTTCGAGCAGCTCGGCCGGGACGAGCGGCGGCAGGATCGAGGGCAGCCGCGCCGCCAGCATCGACTTGCCGGCACCGGGCGGGCCGACCATCAGCAGATTGTGTCCGCCCGCGGCCGCGACCTCGAGGGCGCGCTTGGCGCTCTCCTGGCCGCGGATGTCCTTGAGGTCGAGCGTCGGCTCGGCGCTCGCGCGGATCTTCGGCTGCGGCCGCAGCAGCACCTGCGTGCCCTTGATGTGATTGGCGAGCTGGATGAGCGAGCTCGGCGCGATGATCTCCATGTCCGGGCTCGCCCAGGCGGCTTCCGGACCGCAGGCGGCGGGGCAGATCAGGCCCTTCTCGCTGGCGTTGGCGCCGATCGCGGCCGGCAGCACGCCGGCGACCGGCGCAATGGCGCCATCGAGGCCGAGTTCGCCCAGCACCACGTAATCCGCGAAAGCATCGGGCGGGATCGCGCCGATCGCCGCCATCAGGCCGAGCGCGATCGGCAGATCGTAGTGGCTGCCTTCCTTGGGCAGATCGGCGGGCGCCAGATTGACCGTGATGCGTCGCGACGGCAGAGCGAGGCCGGAGGCGGTGAGGGCCGCGCGCACCCGGTCGCGCGCCTCGGACACGGCTTTGTCGCCCAAGCCCACGACATTGAACGCGGGCAAGCCGGGCGCCACCTGCACCTGCACTGTGACGTTGCGCGCCTCAATACCCTCGAACGCGACCGTGGAGACCCGCTGGACCATCTGCCCCTTGATCTGTCCTAGATCTGTCCTCTTGGCCCCCATCCCGCTGGAAGCTCAACGAACAGTAGCAAAATCCCGGGTTGTGAACAAGAACATTTGCAGAACATCCCGAATCGCGTAAAGTGGCGGGTAACGGGCGGCTGCGTGCGAGGAGCCTCAGGTGGCTGATACGGATGCATTCCAGGGCAGCATCGCGCCGGCGCTGCCGTCGATCGGAGCGGTGGGCGCCCTGCGGGCCGCGCGGCAGGCCCGCCGCGAGGCCGAGCTTGCCGGCTGCGAGATGGAGGAGCTGACCGCGGCCCTCCACAGCAAGCCGCCGGTCGGGCGCTGGCCGCGGCTGGCGCGCGCGAGCTTCGGGCCGAGCGTTGCGGTGCTGTCGGGCTGACGCGCGCTAGCGCCGCTTCGCCTCGATCTTGTCCCAGATCATCGCCGCGATATCGGGGCCGCCGAGCCGCTGGATGGCGCGGATGCCGGTCGGCGACGTGACGTTGATCTCCGTGAGAAAGCCGTCGATCACGTCGATGCCGGTGAACAGCAGCCCGCGCTCGCGCAGCGCCGGCCCGAGACGGGCGCAGATCTCGTGCTCGCGCGGCGTCAGCGCGGTCGTTTCCGCCGCGCCGCCGCGCACCATGTTGGAACGCAGGTCGTCCGCGGCCGGGACCCGGTTGACGGCGCCGGCGAACTCGCCGTCGACCAGCACGATGCGCTTGTCGCCGAGCTTCACGGCGGGAAGGAAGCGCTGCACCACCCAGGGCTCGCGGAACGTCACCGCGAACATGTCGTAGAGCGAGCCGAAGTTGAGATCGTCCGCCGTGATGCGGAACACCGCCCCGCCGCCATGGCCGTACAGCGGCTTCATCACGATGTCGCCGTGCTCGGCGCGGAACGTCTTGATCTCGGCGAGGTCGCGCGTCACCAGGGTCGGCGGCATCAGGTCGGGAAACTGCGTGACGAACACCTTCTCGGGCGCATTGCGCACGTGCCCCGGATCGTTGACGACCAGCGTTGCGGGCGCGAGCCGCTCGAGCAGATGCGTTGCCGTGATGTAGGCGAGGTCGAACGGCGGGTCCTGGCGCATCAGGATCACGTCGAAGGATTGCAGCGCGACGCGCTTTTCCTCGCCCAAGGTGAAATGGCTGCCCTCGGTGTCGCGCACCGTGAGCGGCCGAACGCTCGCAAACACGTCGTTGCCGCGCAGCGCCATCCGGTCGGGCGTGTAGTAGGCGAGCGCGTGCCGGCGCGTCTGCGCCTCGAGCAGCAGCGCGAAGGTTGAATCCCCGCGGATGTTGATCCGCTCGATCGGATCCATCTGCACTGCGACGTTCAATGGCATACGGCTCGGTCCTTGGGTGTTCGCGGCGAAGATGACATCCGATAATTAGGATTTTCCGGGCAATTTACCAAACCAACCTTTTTAGTCGAAATTCTTGGAACGCACGAGGGCACGGACGCGCGCCGCCGCGCCGCCTGGCGTTGCGCCGCAATCCTCAGGGCGTGGCGTCGAACGCCGCCGCGATGTGCTGCGTGCGGCCGTCGCGCGCGACCAGAATCACGTCGAAGCGAATGTCGCACGTGCCGTCGTCGGGATGATCGGCGAGCCAGGCTTCCGCCGCCGCGATGATGCGCCGCTGCTGGCGCGGCGTCACCGACAGCGCGGCATCGTCCAGGCGGCGGCGGGCCTTGACCTCGACGAAGAGCAGCTCGGCGCCGCGGCGCGCCACGATGTCGACCTCGCCGACCGGGCTCTTGTATCGCCGCGCCGCGATCGCATAGCCATGCCCCGTGAGGTAGGCGGCGGCGCGGCTCTCCGCCGTGACGCCGACACGGAACGCCGCCTGCCGCGCGGCGCGTCCGGCGCGGACCGCCGTGCCGTCCGGCGTCTCCCGCGTCATCGCGCGTCCTTGGCGAGCGCGAGCGCGCGTCGATAGACCTCGCCGCGCGGCTCGCCGGTCGCGGCCGCGACCGCGCCGACCGCGTCGCGCAGCGATTGGGTGCGCAGCGCGTCGCGCAGCAGCTCGTCCACCGTCTCGGGCGCGATGGCGGCTGCCTGCGGCGGCGCGATCACGAGCACGAACTCGCCGCGCGTTTCTTCCCCCGCCGCGTAATCGCCGGCGAGCGCCGCAAGACCATCGCGCCGCACCTCCTCGTGCAGCTTGGTAAGCTCGCGGCAGACCGCCGCCGGCCGATCGCCCAACCCGTCTGCCAGCGCGGCGAGCGCGGCCGCGACGCGCGGGCCGGACTCGAACAGCACGAGCGTTGCCGGGATGCGCGCGAGCTCGGCGATGCGCGTGCGCCGCGCCACATCCTTGGCCGGCAGGAAGCCTTCGAAGAAGAAGCGATCGGTCGGCAGGCCCGCCACCGCGAGCGCCGTCAGCACCGCCGATGCGCCCGGCACGGCCGTGACGGCGAAGCCGACCTCGCGCGCGGCCTGCACCAGCCGGTAGCCGGGATCGGACACCAGCGGCGTGCCGGCGTCGCTCACCAGCGCGACCGCGCCGCCGGCGCCGATGCGCGCGAGAATTTTCGGCCGCGCCGCGGCTGCGTTGTGATCGTGGTAGGGCGTGAGCGCGGCCTTGATGCCGTAACGATCGAGCAGGCGCGCGGTGACGCGCGTGTCCTCGCAGGCGATCAGGTCGGCGGCGGCGAGCGTCGCCAGCCCCCGCAGCGATACATCGCCCAGGTTGCCGATCGGCGTCGCGACCACGTAGAGTCCCGCCGGCAAGGGGCGGGCCGCCATCACGTGGCCGTCGACCTGAAAGCCGCGGGCGTCGCGAGCTACTTGATCCGCCTTGCTGTTTGGCATTGGTCCGGCACCGTCGCCCATCGCTGCAACTCTAACGGCTGCCGGCCGCGGCGTCATGCCGGGCTGTGCGCTATCGCAGATTATGCTAAGGTTTCCAGTTGGTTAACCATTCGTCGACAATATGCCTGATTGGCGCTGTGGAGTTGGCGCCGCGCCAGGCGGACAAAAAGCCGTCGAGGAGAGACCGGTCGATGTTTCGCTTACCGCAGGCGATGGCGCCGGCGCGGCCTCGCCGCGGGTGGCGCGGTGCGCTTGTTGCCGGGCTTGCGGCGTTGCTTTCGGCCTGCTCGGGCAGCCTCCCGGGTATGGACGTGTTCAGCTCCAAGCCGCCGCCGCAGGGACCGGCGGTCGCCGACCAGGGCGCGCAAACCGCCATCGGGAATGGGCAGATCAAGGTCGGTCTGTTGTTGCCCCTCTCGGCGCAGGGCAATGCCGGACTCGCCGGGCAATCGATGCGCAACGCGGCCGAACTGGCGCTCGCCGAGTTCAACAATCCCAACATCCAGCTGCTGGTCAAGGACGACGCCGGCACCGCCCAGGGCGCGCAGCAGGCGACCCAGGAGGCGCTCGATCAGGGCGCCGAGATCATCCTCGGGCCGCTGTTCGCCCATTCGGTCACCCAGGCGGGACAGATCGCCCGGCCGCGCAACATTCCCGTCATCGCCTTCTCGACCGACTCCAACGTGGCCGGGCGCGGCGTCTATCTGCTGAGCTTCCTGCCTGAGTCCGATGTCGACCGCATCGTCGATTATGCGATGTCGCAAGGCCGGCGCTCGTTCGTCGCGTATGTGCCCGACAATGCCTACGGGTCGGTGGTCGAGGCCGAGTTCAAGCAGATCGTTTCGCGCAAGGGCGGCCGGGTCGTCGCGCTCGAGCGCTATCCGGCCCAGGGCGGCAACATGGGCCAGTCGGCGAAGCTGATCGCGCAGGCGGCGTCGCATGCGGATGTGCTCTTTCTGCCCGATGCCGGCGATGGCGTGGTCGCGGCCATCCAGGCGTTGAGCGCGGCCGGCCTGAACCTCAAGCGCCTGCAGGTGATCGGCACCGGTCTGTGGGACGACCCGCGCATCTTCGCCGATCCCAATGCCGCGGGCGGCTGGTACCCGGCGCCCGATTCGGCCGGCTTCCGCGCCTTCGCGACCCGCTATCGCGCGCGCTACGGCCAGGAGCCGGTGCGCACCGCGACGCTCGCCTACGACGCGGTCGCGCTCGTCGCGGCCCTGGTGAAGACGCAGGGGCCGCGCCGCTTCGCGCCCGAGACGCTGACCAATGCGTCAGGATTTGCGGGGATCGACGGCGTCTTTCGCTTCCGTGCCGACGGCACCAACCAGCGCGGCCTCGCGGTGCTGCGCGTGACGCCCTCGGGCGGCCAGGTAGTCGCGCCCGCGCCGCACAGCTTCGGCGGGTCGGGAACCTAGGCGTTACGCTGCCAGGTCCGCCACGACCGCATCAAGCACCGGAAAACCCGAGCGCGTGACGCGCAGCCGCCCATTCGAGGTGATTTCCACAAAACCGTGGCCCGTGAGCAACGCGATACGCTCGAGATCGAGCGGCCGGCCGGCGAGCGCAGCGTAGCGCTGCGGGTCGATCCCCTCGGTGAGCCGCAGGCCCATCAGCAGGAACTCGTCGGCCTGCTCGTCGCGCGTGAGCGCATCGTCGACCGTCACGCCATGGCCAAGCGATTCCACCCGTATCAGCCAGGCCTCCGGGCGCTTCTCGGTCGCCGTCGCACGCCGGGTGCCATCGACGATCAGGCGTCCATGCGCGCCGGGGCCGACGCCCGCATATTCGCCGTAGCGCCAGTAGACCAGATTGTGCCGGCACTCGGCGCCGCGCCGCGCGTGGTTCGACACCTCGTAGGCGGACAGGCCTGCGGCCGCGCATTGATCGAGGGTGAGGTCGTAGAGGTCGCGCCCGAGATCATCGTCGGGCAGCACCAGCTTGCCGCCCGCATGCAGCGCCGCGAACGGCGTGTCGGGCTCGATGGTGAGCTGATAGAGCGACAGATGCTCGCCCGCCTCGGCGAGCGCGCGCGCGAGCTCGGCGCGCCACGCCGCGAGGGTCTGCCCCGGCCGCGCATAGATGAGATCGAACGAATAGCGATCGAAAATCCCGCGCGCGGTCGCGACCGCCGCGAGCGCCTCGTGCGCCGTATGCAGGCGGCCGAGCTGCTTGAGGATCGCGTCGTCGAGCGATTGCACGCCGAGCGACACGCGGTTGACGCCGGCCGCCCGATAGCCGCGGAAGCGCGTCGCCTCGACGCTCGTCGGATTGGCTTCGAGCGTGATCTCGGCGTCGGGCGCAACCGTCCAGTGCCGCCCGATCGCGTCGAGCACGGCACTCACGGTCGTCGGATTCATCAGCGAGGGCGTGCCGCCGCCGAAGAAGATCGTCGAGACGGTGCGGCCCGGAATGCGCGCGGCCGTCGCGGCGATCTCGGCCGCGAAAGCCTTGACGTAGCGCGTCTCGTCGATCGCGGCCTGGCGCACATGGCTGTTAAAGTCGCAGTAGGGGCACTTCGACAGGCAGAACGGCCAATGGATGTAGACGCCGAACGGCGTAGCGCGGTCAGCGTCGCTCAAGGCAGGCCTCCGCGAGCTTGAGGAACGCGCGGGCGCGGTGCGAGAGGCCCTGACCTTTCGGCGGCAGGCCGTGCTTCTCGTCGCTCGTCATCTCGCCGAAGGTGCGCGCAAAGCCGTCCGGCAGGAACATCGGATCGTAGCCGAAGCCCTTGCTGCCGCGCGGCGGCCACACCAGCGTGCCGTCGACCTTGGCCTCGAACTCCTCGACATGTCCATCCGGCCAAGCGACGCACAGTGCCGAAACGAACTGCGCCTTGCGCTGCCCCGGCGCGGTCGCGCTACGCTCGCGCAGCAGCGCATCGATGCGCGCCATCGCGCCGGCGAAGTCCTTGGACGGGCCGGCCCAGCGCGCCGAGTAGATGCCGGGTTCGCCGTCGAGCGCATCGACCGTGAGGCCCGAGTTCGTCGGCAAATGCAGGCTGGCTGGACGCCTGCGCGGCCGCCGCTGCCTTGATGCGCGCGTTCGCGCGAAAGCTCGTCCCCGTCTCGTCCGGTTCGGGCAGGCCGAGCTCGCCGGCAGAGGTTGCCGCGACACCGTAGAGCGCCAGCAGCTCGCGCATCTCGATGAGCTTGCCCGGGTTGTGCGTCGCGATGACCAGCCGTCCGCTGATCCGGCGGTGTGCCGGCGCTCCTCGGGCCGCTGAAGTCGCCGCCGCGCTCACGTTACCGCCATCTTCTGCAGGTCGACGAGCCGGCCGATCCCTTTGCGGGCGAGTGCCAGCAGCGCGAGCAGCTGCTCCTCGCTGAACGGCGTCTTCTCGGCGGTGCCCTGCACTTCGACGATCTTGCCCGAGCCCGTCATGACGAAATTGGCATCCGTCTCGGCCTCCAAGTCTTCGGCGTAGTCGAGGTCGAGCACCGGCGTTCCGTTGCAGATCCCGCACGAGATCGCCGCGATGTGGTCGCGCAACGGATCGGCGGTCAGCATCTTGCGCGTCTTCATCCACTGCAGGCAGTCGTGCAGCGCCACCCAGGCGCCGGTGATCGCGGCCGTCCGCGTGCCGCCGTCCGCCTGGATCACGTCGCAGTCGATGGTGATCTGCCGTTCGCCCAGCGCCGCGAGGTCGACCACGGCGCGCAGGCTGCGGCCGATCAGCCGCTGGATCTCGACCGTGCGGCCGCCCTGCTTGCCGGCCGAGGCCTCGCGCCGGGTCCGCTCGAGGGTGGCGCGCGGCAGCATGCCGTATTCGGCCGTGACCCAACCGCGCGCCTGGCCCTTGAGCCAGGGCGGCAGGCGGTCCTCCAGCGTCGCGGTTACCAGCACGTGGGTATCGCCGAATTTCACGAAGCAGGAACCCTCGGCATATTTGACCACGCCGCGTTCGAGCGTGATGGCACGCAGCTCGTCGGGCTGGCGGCGGCTCGGACGCATCGGTAAGGTCTCCCTGGCGGGCAACGGCGGCCCGGTCGGGCCAGCTTTTAGCGCATGTTCCGGCGAAATGGATACCGGTTCGCCGACAAGAACATGCCGAATGAATGATTCTTGCCGAAAGTGGATACCGCCTTGCGGGCAAAATCGAGATTTGGCCCCGGGACCGTCACCAAGCTTGAACTCCGGGCGTCGGATGGACAATTGTGGGGGCCGGACAAGCGCATGTTTCGGCGAAAGCCTGCCCCCCGACTTGATCGGGGGTGGACGCCGGTTCGTCGGCCACAATGTGCGCCAAATGGAAGTGTCGAGCCGAGCATCACCGTGGCGCAGGACATTCCGATCAGGTCGGGTCAGCCGAGCCTCGTTGCCCTCAACGAGCGCTCGCGCGAGATCTTTCGCCAGATCGTCGACAGCTACCTCGCCACCGGCGAGCCGGTCGGCTCGCGCCATCTCGCGCGGCTCCTCGCCATGCCGTTGTCGCCCGCCTCGGTGCGCAACGTCATGCAGGATCTCGAGGAGCTCGGCCTCATCTACGCGCCGCACACCTCGGCGGGCCGCCTGCCGACCGAGCTCGGCCTGCGCTTCTTCGTCGATGCGCTGATGCAGGTCGGCGATCTCACCGACCGCGACCGTGCCGCCATCGAGGGCCAGGTCGCGGCGGCCGGCAAATCGGTCGAGAGCGTGCTCAACGAGGCCTCCGGGTTGCTGTCCGGCCTGGCCCACGCGGCCGGCGTGGTGCTCACCGCGAAGAGCAATGTGCGGCTCAAGCACATCGAGTTCGTACGGCTCGAGCCCGAGCGTGCGCTCGTCGTGCTGGTGGCCGAGGACGGCCAGGTCGAGAACCGCGTCCTCAATTTGCCGCTCGGCCTGCCGATCTCGGCGCTCACCGAGGCCTCGAACTTCCTCAATGCGCGCATTCGCGGCCGCACGCTCGCCGAGGCCAAGGCGGAGGTCGAGAAAGCACTGGAGGCAAGCCGCGCCGAGCTCGACGCGCTCACCCAGAAGATCGTCGCCGCCGGTCTTGCGAGCTGGTCGGGCGGCGAGACCGCCGAGCGCAAGCTGATCGTGCGCGGGCACGCCAACCTGCTCGATGACCTCAAGGCGCTGGACGACCTCGAGCGCGTGCGGCTCCTGTTCGACGACCTCGAAACCAAGCGTGGGGTCGCGGATCTGCTCGGCCGCGCCGAGCAGGCCGAGGGCGTGCGCATTTTCATCGGCTCGGAAAACAAGCTGTTCTCGCTCTCCGGCTCCTCGACCGTGATCTCGCCCTATCACGACGCGGCGGGCCGGATCGTCGGCGTGATCGGCGTGATCGGCCCGACGCGGCTCAATTACGCCCGGGTGATCCCGATGGTCGACTACACCGCCAAGGTGGTCAGCAAGCTCCTGGGCGGCTGACCGCGGCAGACAGTTCCCCTCAGGCCGCTTGATTTTCTCCCCCCGAATCTCGATATGCGGGAGCGAATTGAACCTGGAGCGTGATCCCGAAAAGTGGAGACCGGTTTTCGGAAAAGATCACGCTCGAACAATGTGCTAAAGCGCGGTGATCGTGCGAAGAACAGTCATCGCGCTTTAGCCGGAACCGTTAACCGAGGACGACGACGGAGATGACCGCCAACTCGCCCGAATCCGAAACCGCGCCTCAGGCCGCGCCCGAGCAGCCCGCCGTCGCGGCCGAGCAGCCGGCCGCCGATCCGGCGGCCGCGCTCGCCAAGGAGGCCGCCGACCTCAGGGATCGTCTGCTGCGCACGCTTGCCGAGATGGAGAACCTGCGCCGGCGGACCGAGCGCGAGATCGCCGATTCGCGGCAGTACGCGGTCGCGAGCTTCGCGCGCGACCTGCTCGGCGTCGCCGACAACATGCAGCGCGCGCTCGGCACCCTGAGCGCCGATTTCCGCGATCAGGCCGATCCGGTCATTAAGTCGCACATCGAGGGCGTCGAGATCACCGAGCGCGAGCTCATCAAGGTCATGGAGAAGCACGGCATCCGCAAGTTCGATGCGCAGGGCCAGAAGTTCGATCCCAACCGGCACCAGGCCATGCTCGAGGTGCCTGACCCGAACGTGCCTGCCGGCACCGTCGTGCAGGTGATGCAGCCGGGCTACATGATCGCCGACCGCGTGCTGCGCCCCGCGCTCGTCGGCGTCGCCAAGGGCGGGCCGAAGGCCGCGTCCGCCAACGAGAACGCCGCGTCGGCCCAGTCCCACACGGTCGATACCCAGGCCTGAGCAACGGCCGGCGTCAGCCCTTCGGCTTCACCCCGTCGCGCACCGCGCGGAATTTGGGAAAAGCCTGCAGCCAGGCGTCGGCGCGCGCGGCGCCGACGAAGCGGATGAAGGCGCCGCCGCCGAACCGCACCCATTGCACGAGCTTCATCGGCGTGTCGGTCTTGGCGTCCTTCGCCTCGGCCTGAATCTCGTGCGTCGGCAGGTTGGCGAGCATCAGCATGTCGGTGCTCACGATATTCACGTCCTTGAACTGCGACAGACCGGTGAACAGGCTGCGGGCGAAATTCCGCCGATCGGATGTGCTCTCCGGCCCACCCGGCGCGACCGAGATGACGAAGATCGGCTGCTCGACCGGGTCGAGCGTGTCCTTGGCGCCCTCGGTGAGGAACACCGAGCTGTTGCCGAGCACTCGATAGGGCCGCATTCCCGCGAGATCGTCGAGCTTGATCGGCAGCAGGCGAAGCTGCTCGTCGACCGGGACGCTCGTGCGGAACGCGATCGACAGAAGCGCCGTGCGAATGTCGGCGTCGGGATATTTGGCCTTCGCTTCGTCCGGTATCTGGACTGCAACTAGGGCGCTGATGTTCATGCCGAACGCGAGCATGATCCATTTGCGGAACTTCTTGGCTCCGTCGGTGTGATTGCCCACGACCAGGATCGCCTTGCCGGATTTGAGCGTGACCGTCTCGCGCTTTTCCTCGATCATTCCCTGTTTGGCCAGCGCTTCCGACGACATGTCCTTTTCGAGCTTCGGAAAGGCAAGCGGCGGAACCTCGGCGATCAGGATCGAGGCGCCCGCCTCGAGGTCGGCGAAGCCGCGAAAGTTCTGGCTCGGCTTCATCGCGCCGGGCGCGACGAGACCGACGTGCGAAGTGAGCGGAAACACCGGGTCGGCGGCGCGCGCCGGCGACGCCAGCAGCGCCACGGCGGCGAGCGCCATCGCGGCGCGGGCAAGAACTGGTCGCAACAACATCGGTTCACCTCATGGTGGCGCAGCCGAAAGGGCCGCCCCGTCGCAAAGAGGCCCCGTCATACCGGCTTGGTTACGCGGCGCAATGTCAGGTTAATGCGGCCGCCGTCGGGCAGCAGCGTAGATGTATCACGAATGATGCGGTCGACTCCATGGAAGGCGAGCCGGGCCTCGCCGCCGAGCACCAGCGCATCGCCTGACGCGAGGCGGAACGAACGGGTCGCATCGCCGCGGCGCGTGCCGCCGATGCGAAAGAGGCAGCTTTGCCCGAGCGACAGCGACACCACCGGCGCCGCGAAGTCGAGCTCGTCGCGATCCTGGTGCAGGCCCATGCGCGCGTCCGGCGCGTAGACGTTGATCAGGCAGGCCTCGGGCGGATGCGGATAGCCGCCGAGATCCTGCCAGGCCGCCAGCACCGCCGCCGGCATCGGTGGCCACGCGGCGCCGGTCTCGGGGTGATGCGGCTGGTAGCGATAACCGCGCGCGTCCGACACCCATCCGAGCGGCCCGCAATTGGTCATGCGCACGCTGAACGGCGTGTCGGACTTCGGCATGCGCGGCGTGAGCAGCGGCGCGCGCTCGATGATGTGGAGAACCGCCTGCGCCAGGGCTTCCTGCGCGGCGCGGTCGAGATACCCCGGCCGAAGTTTCAGGCCGCGCGCCAGCCCGCCCGACGCGGCACCAGGCGCTCGCTCGCCAGCGCTTCCCGTGCGCCCGCGGCTCCCGCCTCGTGGTATTCCGCGTCCTCGTTGACCTGCCATGTGTCGAAGATGCGCTCATCCGCCAGGATGTTCCGCGCCGTTAGCATCGCGGTCATCATGGCGTGGTCCTGGTTGTTGTACTTGTGCATACCATTGCGGCCGACCAGATGCAGGGTCGGATGGCTGGCTTCGAGGTCGCGCCGGATCGTCGCCACGTGGTCGCGATAGTGCTCGTCATAGACCGGGTAGGCCTTGGCCTGGCGCACCACGCAGCCGTCGGTCACGTCCTTTTCGCCGACCAGCCCGATCTTGGCGATCTCGCGCTTGGCGAGCGCGATCAGGTCCTCGTCCGAGGCGGTCCACAGGCCATCGCCTTCGAAGCAGAAATATTCGAGCCCCAGGCAGGTCATGCCGGTCGGCACCATCTCGGGCGACCACGAGCGGAAATTCTGCACCCGCCCGACCTGCACGGACGGGTCGTGGATGTAGATCCAGTTGTCCGGGAAGAGATCCGGCTTGTCGATCATCAAGGCGACTGTGAGGAAGTCGCGGTAGCGCAGCGCGCGCGCGTGCAACAGCGAGATCGGCCGCGGCGTGATCTTCGCGACCAGCTCGCGCACCGGCGCCGAGCTGACCACGTGATGCGCCGTGTAGGTCTCGATCACGCCGCCGACGGTCGTGACTTGAATTGTCCACAGCCGCCGGTCGGCGTCGTAGCTCAGCTCGGTGAGCTCGCGCCCCATCGCGACGCGGCCGCCGCGCGCTTTGATCTTCGCGGCCGCCGCCTCCCACATCATGCCGGGGCCGCGGCGCGGATATTGGAACGTCTCGATCAGCGTCTTCACCACCGCGCCGTCCGCGCGCGGCTTGCGCCCCAGGCCGAGCGAGCGCTTGAGCGCGTTGGTCACCGCGACGCGCAGGTCGAGCCCCTTGATGCGCTGCGCCGCCCAGTCGGCGGAGATTTCGTCGCACGACATGCCCCACACCTTCTCGGTGTAGGTCTTGAAGAAGATCTGAAAAAGTCGCTCGCCGAACTGGTTGCGCACCCAGTCGTGAAAGCTCTTCGGCGCGGCGATCGGCTTCGCCTTGGCGTAGGCGTAGGACAGCATGCAGGCCGCGCTTGTCGCGAGGCCGAGATTGCCCAGCGCCTCGAACGCGCTCAACGGGTACGAGTAGTATTTTCCGCCGTAGTAGATGCGCGACAGGCGCGGCCGCGCGATGAAATCGTCAGGCAGGATTTCCTGCCACAGATCGACCACTTCCTTCGACTTGGAGAAGAAACGATGGCCGCCGATGTCGAAGAGAAAATCCTTGTAGCGCACCGTGCGGCTGATGCCGCCCACATAGGTCGGGTCCTTCTCGATCACCGTGACCGAGGGCGTCTCCTTGGTGAGGCAATAGGCCGCCGTCAGGCCGGCCGGACCGGCGCCGATGATGAAGACGTTGGTGTGCGTGCTCATGCGCGGCGCGGTCCTTGCGGTGCCATATCGGGTGGGACAATCGCGGCCGGCGCGAACGCGAACAGGCGATGGCCGTTGTAGGAGACGAATGCGCCGACGACGGCGCCGGCCATCAGTGCGGCCTGCGGCAGCCACGCGAGGATCGTGAGCACGAGGGCCGCGAACACGACATAGCTCGTGCTCTGCGCCAGCACCGTCACGGCCGCGTAGCGCATGGCTTCCGCGTGCTGCGCCCGGTTGCTGCGCGTGAACGTGAAGGCGCGGTTGAGCCGCCAGGTGACCAACGTCGCGATTGTGAGCGTGATGAGCCGCATCACCAGCGGATGAGGCGCGAAAGCGACGAGGGCGGTGAACAGGCAGAGGTCGACGCAAAGGCCGGTGCAGCCCACGATGATGAACCGAACCGGCCGCGGCAGCCGCGCGACAAGCGCGCGCATCTTGTCCGTGCGTGTCGCGAATTCGAGATGATCGACCGCCATGCGATGCGCCTGTCCCGTCCGCCCGACGGCGGCGCGCCCGGGGCACGCCCATGGGGTGCGCGCGGCCCGGACGATTGCCGCTCCAGGGTCATCGTTGGCAGAGCTTCGTTAACGCTGGGCTTAATGGGGCGGTAAGGGCTACGGGGTTGGCCGCAACGTTAATGGAACCTCAATGTAAACCGGCGAAGAGTCCGCCCACGCCAAACAGGGATGCGGGATATCCATGACCGCCGGTGCCGCGCGTGGGCCGAATTTCGCGCTTCTGCTCGCCCTCGCCTGGCTGGTGGTCGCGGCCGACCTCGTCCTCAAGCATTGGGCCGGAACGGCATTAACCCTGTCGGACACCGACGACGCCATGCGGCTCGCCGAGGTGCACGACTTTCTTGACGGCCAGGCCTGGTTCGACATGCACCAGGCCCGGCTCGACCCGCCGGCCGGCTACGACTCGCACTGGTCACGCCTGATCGATGCCGGGCTCGCCGGCCTCTATCTGCTGTTTCACCATTTTGTCGACGGCGCCCTGGCCGAGCGGCTGACGCGTGTGCTCTGGCCCATGCTGTGGCTCATTCCGGCGATGCTCGGCGCCGCGGCAGCCGCCTGGCGGCTCGCCGGCCGCGATGCCGCCGTGGTCACGCTGCTGCTCGCCGTCGTCGGCCTGCCGGCCTTCCAGCAGTTCCTGCCCGGCCGCATCGATCATCACAACGTGCAGATCGCGCTTGCCGTCGCGACGCTCGCCGCAACCGTGTGGTCGGACCGCGCGCGTGCTGCCGCATGGACGGCCGGTGCGCTCACCGGGCTGGCGCTGGCGATCGGCCTCGAGAACCTCGTCTTCGTCGCGCTGTGCGGCGTCGCCTTCGTGCTGCGCTACGTGATCGATCGCGCCGCCGCGCCGGCGCTCGCCCGCTACGGTTGGACGCTCGCGGCGAGCACCGCGGCAGCCTTCTTCGTCATCGTCGGCCCCGACCATTGGGGCCGCACCGCGTGCGACGCGATCGCGATCAATTGGGCGGCGCCCGTCGCCATCGCGGGCGTGCTGATGGGGATCGTCGGCGGGCGCGTCGCGAGCGCGGGCATCGGACGGCGCCTCGCGGCCGCCGCCGCGATCGCCGCGGCCGCCGGCCTCGCCTTCGCGCTGATCGAGCCGCGCTGCCTCGGCGGACCCTACGCGATGGTCGATCCGCAGCTGCGCGCCGTCTGGCTTTCGCATATCAACGAGATGCAGCCGCTGAGCGCGATCGCGCGCAGCGCGCCCAACGTCGTGGCGGCACTCGCGACCTTCCCGGCGGCCGCCGCGCTCGCGGCGCTCGCGCTCGCCTGCGTGCCGGCGATGCGGCGTGACTTCGCCTTCCTCACCGCCGCCGCGGTGCTGCTCGTCGCCTGCGTGCTGAGCGTGTCGGTCGCCAAGATGTCGATGTACGCCATGTGGCTCGGCATGCCGCTGGTCGCGGCGCTGGCGCTGCGCCTGTTCGCCCTGCTGCGGCTCACCAATCTGGTGGCGCGCGCGTTCGCGGCGCTGCTGCTCACCCCGACGGTGCTGTCGGGCTTCGCCATCGCGACCGTGCAGGCGGCCGGCCATCCGCACGACGAGGAACGCGACAGCCGCGTGGTCGCCGGCTGCTTCAATACGGCGAGCTACGCCCAGCTCGCGCGTCTGCCCCACGGCGTCATCGCGACCGACATCGACTACGGGTCGTTCGCGCTGGCGCTGACGCCGCAGTCGGTGATCGCCGCGCCCTATCATCGGCTCGCCGACGGCATCATGGCGGCGCACCGCATCTTCGCGTCGCCGCCCGACGAGGCGCGCCGCATCCTGGCGCGGTTCGGCGCGACCTATGTGGTCACCTGCGGCAATCGCGCGCCGCCCGGCCTGACCGCGCAGGAGCGCGCCGCGAGTCTTGCGGGCCAACTCGCAACAGGTGCGGTCCCGGATTGGCTGACGCCGGTGGCGGCACAGCCTGGTGACGTCTTCCACGTCTACCGCATCAAGTCGTAGCTCCCATGAGCGGCGCCGGCGATCTGCATCAGCAACACGGCGAGGCCATGCGGCTGGGCGCGCTCGCGCCGCGGGTGCAAGATCACGCGCGCATTGCGAAGCTCAGGTTGACGCATCGGCACGTCGTCATTCTTGCGTCGTGCCTCTTCCTGCTGCCCAACGCGCTGATCGCCACAAGCTTCACACCGATCGCCGCCTCGATCGTACTGCTCGGCTGCGCCGGATCGCTCTACATTCTCATCCACGTCACGGCGTCGCGCGTCGGATGGCTCGCCACGCGCGTCGAGCCGATGGCCCTCGCGCTCTGCGCCGTTGTCGCGCTCGCGCTCTGCTTGCTCGGCGGCGAAGGGCATTTCTTCTACGCCAACTTCGATTGGCTGACGCGCGACGCGCTGCTGGCGGACCTGGTCCGGCGTCCGTTCCCGGTGCTCTACGATTACCAGGGCAGCGAGTTCATGCTGCGCGCGCCGCTCGGCATGTACATGGCGCCCGCGCTGGTCGGAAAGCTGCTCGGGCTGCGCGTCGCGCACCTTGCGCTGCTCGCGCAGAACGCCGCGATCTTGACGCTGACACTCACGGTCTTCGCATCGCTCGCGCCGACGCGGAAGGGCATTTTTCTATTCGTCTTCGTTGCGTTCAGCGGGATCGAGATCGCCGTGCGGCTGACGGATGTCGCCGCGACCTACGCATCGTCCGGCACGCTCAAATGGCCCGTGCACGCGCACGAGCATCTCGCGTGGTGGAATCCGTTCTTCCAATACACCGCCAACCTCACCCAGATCTTCTGGGTGCCCAATCACGCGTTTCCGGGCTGGTGGCTGGCCGCACTCGGCCTGCTCCACGCACGGCGCGAGATCGACAGTGCGTTCCTCATCGTCGCATTCGCATTCCTGTTCTTCTGGTCGCCGCTCGCCGCCGCGGGCGCGATGCCGATCGTCGGCTATCTGGTGCTGCGGCGCGATTTTGCCCACCTGCTCGGGGTGCCCATCATCGTGCCGTGCCTCGCGGCGCTCTGCTTCCTGCCGCTCGTTGCCTATCTCGGCGCCGACGCCGCATCGGTGCCGCAGCGTTGGCTCTTCCTGATGAGCGGCTTCTGGATGGTCTACGTCGCTTTCATCGTCATCCAAATTCCGCAGGCTGCCGTCGTCTGGACTTTACGCCGGGAGCTCGATCGGGCGGTGCGGACGCTGATCGTGCTCGCAGTCGTGCTGCTGCTGCTCATCCCGTTCTATCGGCTAGGCGGGAACAACGACTTTGCGATGCGTGCGTCGATTACGCCATTGGCGCTGCTCGCCTTTGCGTTCGCGTCGATCGCCGCCGATTTGAAGCGGCGCGACGGCATCGGCCGTATCGTGACCGTCGTGACGATCGTGGTCTTGAGCGCCGTCACGCCCGCGCTCGAGGTCCAGCGTGCCCTGATGGTCAACACGTTTGCGATCAGCGACTGTAATCTCCTGACGACTTGGCGCTATCTCGAGGCGAGCACGTGGCTCTCCAACTATCTCGCCCGCGCCGACCGGATGCCGGCGTGGTTGGTGCACCGTGACGGCGCCACGCCGCCCGCCGCCATCGAAGAGAGGCAGTGCTGGCCGGATCATCCCTACAGGACGGTTCCCATGGACCAGTGGCGGGAGCCGACGCAATGGTGACGCTCGCGGCTAACGCCAAGCTGGCGCGCTGGCGCTGGCTGTTTGCTGCCGTTGGCGTCGCCCTGATGACGCCGTGGATGATCTGGATCTACCGGCCGGTCGGGCAGGGGCTCGATATCACGGGTCACCCGATCGGGCGCGATTTCATCAACATCTGGGTCGGGCCGCAGCTTGCTTTCGGCGGCAAGCTGCAAACGCTGTTCGATTTCCCGGCCTATCAGCGTGCGATCGGCGAGCTGTTCGGACACCCCCTGCCGTTCCACAGCTGGGTCTATCCGCTCTACACCTTGCCGGCCTTCTGGCCGCTGGCGAAACTTCCCTATTTCGCGGCGCTCGCCGTGTGGACCTTCGGCTTGTTCGCGGCGTTCGCGGGGGTGACGCTGCGCGAGATCGCGCCGGACAAGCGCCAGGCCGCATTGCTCGTGCTCGCGCTCGCGCCCGCAAGCCTGATCAACACGGTCGGCGGCCAGAACGGCTTTCTCAGCGCCGCGCTCTTCCTCGGCGGCATTCTCGCCATCGACCGGCGGCCGATCCTCGCCGGCGTGCTGTTCGGCCTGCTGACGTTCAAGCCTCATCTTGGGCTGGTGCTGCCGCTCGCGCTGATCACCCTCGGTGCTTGGCGCGTGATCGCGAGCGCGACCGTCGTTGCGGCCGCGCTGGTCGCCATGTCGCTCGCGATGTTCGGCACCGAGCCGTGGCTCGCCTACCTGCATTCCAGCAGCTCGCTGCAGGTCTTGGCGTTCGAGCACTTCATCGGCTTCTTCAAGTTCATGATGGCGTCGGTGTTGGCTGGCGGGCGCACCTTCGGCCTGTCCATGCCGGTGTCGCTGGCGATCCAGGCGGTGGTCTCGCTGATCGTGGTCGTCACGGCCTGCTGGGCGGTGCGCCGCACGCAGGACCCCTGCCGGCGCGCCTTCGTGCTGGCGGCCGCCGCTCCGCTCGTGACCCCTTATGCTTTCAACTACGACCTCACGGCGCTCGCCGCCGTGCAGGTATGGATGCTGTGCGGGCGGCTACCCTGGCGGACCGAATGGTCGCTGCTCAGCCTCCTCGGCTGGAGTGCGCCGCTTCTCCTGATGTACGCCAACATGTTCGGCCTCGGCATCGGGCCGGTGATTCTCATCTTGATGTTCTGGGCGAGCGTCCAGGAAGCCGTGCGGACGCCTGTCGAGGCGGGCATGGCCATGGGCTCTGCGGCTACGTGCGAGCGCCCGGCGTCCTTGCCCCGTCTGGCCGAGACCTGAACCGTTCAATCACCGCGGCTCGAGCAAGGCCGTCTCCAATCGGGCCGCACCGGCGTCGCCCTGCTCGGCAGACGGGGTGCACAGGTTCGATCCGCTGCCCCGCCGCCATTCCATCACCAGACCTGTCGCCAGCACGGCGGCCACCACAACGTTGATGATCGACGAGTGACTGATTCCGAAAGGAATCGCGAGGGGCGGCGCGAGCCACAACAGGCTGGCCGGGACGAGTGGCAGGAGCGGCGGCCGATCGTGCTGCTCGCCGCCGAACAGCGCGACCGACAATGCCGGGGCGACCATGGCGAGATCGTAGAGCTGGAAATAAGCGAGCGATGCGATCCCCGCGAGCAGCAGCAGCGTGAGCGTGCGCGCCGTGAGCCCGTCGCGCCACGTCAGCAGGACCGCGCCCGCAATGACCAGCAGGCCGAAGCCGAATTGCACGGCCTGGGCGGCGGCGAACGACAGCCCGCCGAGACGCGCGGCGCCGTAGACCGACAGCATGGTGCGCAGATGATCGAGGATGAAATCGTGGAGCAGCCAGACCTGGAACGGCACCGTGAGTTCGATGAAGTTCTTCCACGGCTCAAGCCCGAACAGCAGCGCCGACAGGCCCGCCACGGCGGCGGCACCGGGGATCGAGCAGGCGACTGCGCGCCACTGGCCGATCAGCAGCATGAGCAGGCTGACGACCGCGGCCAGCTGCGGCTTGACGCTCGCAAGCGCGAGACAAAGACCGGCCAGCACTGGCCGCCGCGCCCCGCGCGTGATCGCCACAATGGCCAAGGCAGCCATGGCGCCGCTGAATTGACCATACACGACCATGGTCAATGTCGCCGGCGACAGGACCGTCGCGATCTGCGCCCGGCGGTCGGCACCGAGCAGGCGGCTCGACCAGAGGAGCAGCGCGAGGTTGATCGCGGTCCAGATGATGAGCGCCGGGAGATGCGGGAGAGCTCCAAACGGGACCAGGAAGGGCAGCAGGCTCGGCGGGTACGAGAAGACGAAGAAGTCGTCTGCCGTGTGACTGAATCGCTCGGCGATCAGGGCATTGTAGGCGTGGAAATCGGTCAAGCATTCGAGATGTCCGTCGAGCGCCAGCCGACCGCCCATCCAGTAGTTGACGAAATCGCGGCCGAAGGGCGCGCCAATCATGAAACGGTCGGTGAGGTCCCAAGGCCTGCAGATCGCGATCACCACCGCGAGCGAAAACGCGAAGCCGCCATAGATGAGGAGACGGTGATCGCGATGCGTCGGGGCGTTCATCGATGGGCATCCAGATGCGAGGTTGCGTGCCCCGCGCGGACATAGGTTGGTCAGGCCAGTGCGCCGGCCGCGGCCAGGATCCGGGCCGGGCGCATAGGGCGGCCGCGAGCAACCGACCTGGGTCGTAGCCGTCTGGCGTTAAGGAAGCTTGAACCAGCCGCGATCCCACTGAACTGGCGGCCGGATTCCTTGCTTGCCTGACTTGCGGGTCGATACGGCCCTCCTATATGAGCCTGTGACCCCCCGCCGAGGGCGGCGGGGATGTGTTTTAGGGGTCGGCTCGGGGCGGTCCACACCAGGTCTCCCAAACCTGGGGGCGCTCCCTGCGGGTGCCGCTAAGGGCCCGTCCGACCTGCTGCAAAGAGAGGGAAGACAATGGGCAAGGTCATCGGCATCGACCTCGGCACCACCAATTCGTGCGTCGCCGTCATGGAAGGCAAAGCGCCGAAAGTCATCGAAAACTCCGAAGGCATGCGCACCACGCCATCGATCGTCGCCTTCAGCGACGACGGCGAGCGCCTCGTCGGCCAGCCGGCCAAGCGCCAGGCGGTCACCAATCCGGAAAAGACGTTCTTCGCGGTCAAGCGCCTGATCGGCCGCCGCTACGACGACCCGATGGTCGAGAAGGACAAGAAGCTCGTCCCCTACAAGATCGTGCGCGCCTCGAACGGCGACGCCTGGGTCGAGGCGGACGGCAAGAGCTACTCGCCGTCGCAGATCTCCGCCTTCATCCTGCAGAAGATGAAAGAGACGGCCGAGAGCTTCCTCGGCCAGAAGGTCGACCAGGCCGTCATCACGGTCCCGGCCTACTTCAACGACGCCCAGCGCCAGGCCACCAAGGACGCCGGCAAGATCGCCGGCCTCGAGGTGATGCGCATCATCAACGAGCCGACCGCGGCGGCGCTCGCCTATGGTCTCGACAAGCAGAAGAACGGCACCATCGCGGTCTATGACCTCGGCGGCGGCACCTTCGACATCTCGATCCTCGAGATCGGCGACGGCGTGTTCGAGGTGAAGTCGACCAACGGCGACACGTTCCTGGGCGGCGAAGATTTCGACATGCGCCTGGTGAGCTACCTGGCCGACGAGTTCCAGAAGGAGCAGGGCATCGACCTGCGCCGCGACAAGCTCGCGCTGCAGCGCCTCAAGGAGGCGGCCGAGAAGGCCAAGATCGAGCTCTCCTCGACCACCCAGACCGAGATCAACCTGCCGTTCATCACGGCCGACGCGAGCGGCCCGAAGCATCTCACCATGAAGCTCACCCGCGCCAAGTTCGAGGCGCTGGTCGACGATCTGGTGCAGAAGACCATCGAGCCGTGCCGCCAGGCGCTCAAGGATGCGGGGATCACGGCCGGGCAGATCAACGAGGTCGTCCTGGTCGGCGGCATGACGCGCATGCCGAAGGTGCAGGAAGTCGTCAAGCAGCTGTTCGGCAAGGAGCCGCACAAGGGCGTCAATCCGGACGAGGTCGTCGCGGTCGGCGCTGCGATCCAGGCCGGCGTGCTGCAGGGCGACGTGCAGGACGTGGTGCTGCTCGACGTGACCCCGCTGTCGCTCGGCATCGAGACGCTGGGCGGCGTGTTCACCCGGCTGATCGATCGCAACACCACGATCCCGATCAAGAAGTCGAACACCTTCTCGACCGCCGAGGACAACCAGGGCGCGGTGACGATCCGCGTCTTCCAGGGCGAGCGCGAGATGGCGGCCGACAACAAGCTGCTCGGCCAGTTCGATCTCGTCGGCATCCCGCCGGCGCCGCGCGGCGTGCCGCAGATCGAGGTCTCGTTCGACATCGACGCCAACGGCATCGTGCACGTGCAGGCGCGCGACAAGGGCACCGGCAAGGAGCAGCAGATCCGCATCCAGGCGTCGGGCGGCCTGTCCGAGGCCGACATCCAGCGCATGGTGAAGGATGCCGAGGCGCATGCCGAGGAGGACAAGAAGCGCAAGACGGCGGTCGAGGCCAAGAACCACGCCGAGGCGCTCGTCCACTCGACCGAGAAGGCGCTCTCGGAGCACGGCTCCAAGATCGGCGAGGGTGACCGGCGCACCATCGAGAACGCGATGGCCGACCTCAAGGAGGCCCTCAAGGGCGACAATCCGGAGGCGATCACGGCCAAGACCAATGCGCTCGCGCAGGCCTCGATGAAGCTCGGCGAGGCGATGTACAAGCAGGCGGAGGGCGCAGGCCCGGCGCCGGGCGGCGAGCCCGGCGGTGCCGGCGGCGCCAGCGGGCCGAAGAAGGACGACGTGGTCGACGCCGAGTTCACCGAGGTCGACGACGACAAGAAGAACAAGAAGTCGGCCTGAGCGCATGTTCCGGCGAAGTGGATACCGGTTCGCCGGCAGCTTTGATGCGGGCGCCGAATCATGACAGGTAAAAAGGGCCCGGCGCGGGACGGCGCCGGGCTCTGCACGTTGCGGCGGAGAGGGCGCTGAGGTGGCCAAGCGCGACTACTACGAAACCCTCGGCATTGCGCGCACGTCGAGCGACGCGGAGATCAAGGCCGCGTTCCGCAAGCTCGCCATGAAGCATCATCCCGACCGCAATCCCGGCGACAAGGACTGCGAAAACAAATTCAAGGAAGTCAACGAGGCCTACGACGTCCTCAAGGACGGCGACAAGCGCGCCGCCTATGACCGCTTCGGACACGCCGCCTTCGAGCAGGGCGGCGGCGGCGCCGGTGCGCATGGCTTCGGCGCCGATTTCGCCTCCACGTTCGCCGACATCTTCGACGATTTCTTCGGCATGGGCGGCCGGCGCGGGCGCGGCGGCGGCCGCGAGCGCGGCAACGACGTGCGCTACACCATGGAGATCAGCCTCGAGGAGGCCTTTGCGGGCAAGGCCGCCCAGATCCGCATGCCGACGTTGGTCACTTGCGAGGTCTGCTCCGGCTCGGGCGCCAAGGGCGGCGCCAAGCCGAAGACCTGCCCGACCTGCGCGGGCCACGGCAAGGTCCGCCAGACCCAGGGCTTCTTCACCCTCGAGCGCACCTGCCCGGCCTGCCACGGCCGCGGCCAGGTGATCGACGATCCCTGCCCGTCCTGCGCGGGCTCCGGCCGGATGCAGCGCGACCGCACGCTCTCGGTCAACATTCCGGCCGGCGTCGAGGACGGCACCCGCATCCGGCTCGCCGGCGAGGGCGACGCGGGCGCGCGCGGCGGGCCGTCCGGCGATCTCTACATCTTCCTCTCGGTCGGCGGCCACGACTTCTTCCAGCGCGACGGCGCCGATCTGCATTGCCGCGTGCCGATCTCGATGGTGGCGGCGGCGCTCGGCGGCGAGCTCGAGGTGCCGACCATCGATGGCAACAAGACCAAGGTGAAGATCCCCGAAGGCACCCAGTCGGGCCGCCGCTTCCGCCTGCAGGCGAAGGGGATGCCGGTGCTGCGCACCAAGCAGATGGGCGACATGTACGTGCAGGTGATGGTCGAGACGCCGCAAAGCCTGACCAAGCGGCAGCGCGAATTGCTCGCCGAGTTCGAGCGCCTGTCGTCCAAGGAAACGCAGCCGGAAGCCGCCGGATTCTTCGGTAAGGTCAAGGAATTTTTCGGGAATCGCGCGGCGCCCTCCTGACCCTCCCGCTACTTGACCCTGGACTTGAGGGCCGGTACCCGTGACAATATAGTGACCAAACCGTGACCGAGGGTCGCCGCGTCAGTCGTCGCGCCAGCCGGCAAAGGGCATCATGCCGCTTCAGAACACGCCGAGCCTCGCCAAGAAGACCCTGCGGATCGACGACGAGGTCCAGTTTCTCCGTTCCTGGATCGAGAAGCCGCTGTCGACCGGCGCCGTCATGCCGTCCGGCAAGCTCCTGGCGCGCGCCATGGCGCGGCTCGTCGATACGCAGACGCCCGGGCCGATCATCGAGCTCGGCCCCGGCACCGGCCCCGTCACCGAGGCGCTGGTGGCGCATGGGGTCGATCCGGCCCGCCTCGTCCTGGTCGAGTTCAATCCGGTGTTCTGCCGCCTGCTGCGCTCGCGCTATCCGGGCGCGACCGTGGTGCAGGGCGATGCCTATCGGCTCAAGCATCTACTCGGCTCGCTGCTGCGCGAGCCCGCCGCCGCGATCGTGTCGGGGCTTCCGCTCTTCACCAAGCCGCTGCGCACCCGGCTGCGGCTGATCGCCGATGCCTTCGGCCTGCTCATGCCGAATTCGCCCTTCATCCAGTTCACCTACGCGGTGGTCTCGCCGATCCCGCGCAACCTGCCGGGCGTGCAGGCCCGCTCGACCGAGCGCGTCTGGCTCAACCTGCCGCCCGCCCAGGTCTGGGTCTACCGCAAGGGTTGACGCCCGTGCGTCGGTCGGCATTTCCTAGCCACCGATGATCCGCCCGAAAATCCTCGTCTTCGCCGGCTCGATCCGCACCAGCTCGCACAATGCGCGGCTGGCGGCGCTCGCCACCAAGGTGCTGGCCTTCGAGGAGGCCGAGGCGACCCGCATCTCGCTGCAGGATTTCCCGCTGCCGCTCTATGACGGCGACCTCGAGGCGCGATCGGGTCCGCCCGACCAGGCCGTCAAGCTCAAGCGCATGATGATGCAGCATGCCGGCGTGTTCATCGCGGCCGGCGAGTACAACGCTTCGGTCACGCCGCTGCTCAAGAACACCATCGACTGGATCTCGCGCGTGCGCGAAGCGAACGAGGGGCCGCTCGCCGCCTTTCGCAACCGCATCTTCGCGCTCGGCGCCGCCTCGCCCGGCACCCTCGGCGGCTACCGCGGGCTAATGGCGCTGCGACAGGTGCTGGAGCTCGGTTGCGGCGCGACGGTTCTGCCCGAGCAGGTCGCCGTGCGCGACGCCGCGAATGCGTTTGACGCCGACGACAATCTGCGCGATGCCCGCACCGCCGACGCGCTCAAGCATCTGCTGCGGCGATTGGTGGACGCGGCACGTTACCTGCCGTGACATAACCTACGCGAGATAGTTTACGTGATCTGGAGGCAAGATTGATCGAACCGCGCGACCGGCTGATCGTGGCGCTCGACCTGCCGTCGGTCGCGGCCGCCGACGAAATGGTGGCGCGGCTCGGCGACGCGGTCTCGTTCTACAAGATCGGCTATCAGCTTGCCTTCGCGGGCGGGCTCACGATGGCGGATCACCTGGTGCGCGCCGGCAAGCAGGTGTTTCTCGATCTCAAGCTGCACGACATCGGCAACACGGTCGCGAAGGGCGTCGAGTCGGTGGTGCGCAGCGGCGCCGCGTTCCTCACCGTGCACGCCTATCCGCAGACCATGAAGGCGGCCGTCGATGCGCGCGGCGCGTCCAACCTGCGCATCCTCGCCGTCACGGTGCTGACCTCCTACGATGACGCCGATCTTGCGGCCGCGGGTTACGATTTCACTGTCGCGGAGCTCGTCGCCGAGCGCGCCGGCCAGGCGCGCGACATGGGCATCGACGGCATCGTCTGCTCGGCCGAGGAGGCCGCCAACCTGCGCGGCATCGTCGGGCACCGCATGACGCTCGTCACCCCCGGCATCCGCCCGGCCGGATCGCAGAGCGGCGACCAGAAGCGCATCATGACGCCCGCCGCCGCGATCGCGGCCGGCGCCGACTATCTCGTGGTCGGCCGGCCGGTCATCGAAGCGCCTGATCCCAAGGCGGCCGCACAGGCGATCGTCGCCGAGATCGCCGCGGCACAAGACGCGTGACAGGAGGAGCGGGCAGGATGGCGAAGGGATATTGGATTGTTCATCTCGATGTCGGCAACGCGGATGGCTACAAGCCTTACGTGGAGGGGAACGCTGCGATCTTCGGCAAATATGGCGGGCGATTCGTGGTGCGCGCCGGCCCATCGGAGCAGATGGAAGGCAAGTTGCGCTCACGCCACGTCGTGGTCGAGTTCAAGGACTACGCGACGGCGCTCGCCTGCTACCGCTCGCCCGAATATCAGCACAACATCACGCTGCGAAAGCCGCACTCGGCCGCCGATTTCGTCATCGTCGAGGGCTACGATGGCGCGCAGCCGTAAATTCTGAGCGCAGGGTGAGGCGCAGGCCATGCCGAAGGGCTATTGGATTCCGCAGATCGATGTGAGCGATTCCGAGGGCTACAAGGCCTACACGGCCGCGACCCCGACGGCGCATCACAAGTACAACGGCGTCGCGCTGGTGCGCGGCGGCCGGATGGAAGTGCTGGAAGGCCGCGTCCGCGCCCGCAACGTGCTGCGCGCGTTTCCCGACTACGCGGCGGCGCTCGCCTGCTATCGCTCGCCCGAGTACCAGGGCGCGCGGCCGCTGCGGCTCGCTCACTCGACCGCCGAGTTCGTCATCGCCGAAGGGTACGACGGCGTGCAGCCGCCGCCGTCGACATCGGCGCCGCCCGCGGAGGCGCGCAAGGGCTACTGGATCGGCCACGTCGATGTGACCGAGCCGGAGGGCTACAAGGCCTACATGGCGGCCGACATGGCGCCGTTCGGCAAGTTCGGCGGCCGCTTCCTGGTGCGCGGCGGCGCCCGCGAGGTGGTCGAAGGCAACGTGCGCAGCCGCACCGTGGTGCTGGAGTTTCCGAGCTTTGCGGCCGCGCTCGCGTGCTATCGTTCGCCCGATTATCAGGCCGCCAAGCGCTTGCGCGACGGCAAGGCGGACTTCGATCTTGTTGCTGTCGAGGGCTATGACGGGCCCGCGCACTGATTGAGACCGGGAGGCAACCCCCCATGTCCGACATGCGACTGATCGTGGCCGGCGCCGGCGGGCGCATGGGACGCACACTGGTCAAGGCGATCGCCGATACCGCCGGCGTCACGCTGGTGGGCGCCGTCGACGCGCCCGGCTCGGCGGTGATCGGCCGCGATGCCGGCGAGCTCGCGGGCCTCGGCGCGAACGGCGTGCACGTCGCCGCCGATCCGGCGCCGCTGCTCGATCAGGCCGACGGGGTGGTGAATTTCACGATTCCGGCCGCCACCATCGCGCTCGCCGAGATCGTCGCCAGGCGCGGCCTGGTGCACGTCATCGGCACCACGGGCCTCTCGGCCGAGAACGAGAAGCTGATCGCCGTCGCGGCGCAGCGCTCGGCGATCGTCAAGTCCGGCAACATGAGCCTCGGCGTCAACCTCATCGAGGCCCTGGTGCGGCGCGTCGCCAAGGCGCTCGACGAGGATTTCGACATCGAGATCGTCGAGATGCACCACAACAAGAAGATCGACGCGCCCTCCGGCACCGCGCTGATGTTCGGCCGCGCCGCAGCGCTTGGACGCGGCATCACGCTCGAGCAGCATTCCGAGCGCGGCCGCGATGGCCATACCGGCGCGCGCGAGCGCGGCGCCATCGGCTTTGCATCGCTGCGCGGCGGCACCGTGGTGGGCGATCACACCGTGACGTTTGCGGGTCCGGCCGAGCGCATCGAGCTCGTCCACCGGGCCGAGGATCGCATGATCTTCGCGCGCGGCGCCGTCAAGGCGGCGCTGTGGGCGAGGGGAAAGAGGCCGGGGCTTTATTCGATGGCGGATGTGCTCGGGCTCAGGGATTTCTGAGCCCGCGGTGCGCGCCGCCGCGGACGATCAGTGACTCACAGACCCTTGATGCCAGCGCCTTTGATCACCTTTGCCCACTTTTCGGTTTCGCGCGCCACCAGCTGCCCGAATTCGGCCGGCGTCATCGGCGTCGGCTGGCCGCCGAGCTTGGCGAAGCTTGCCTGCAGCTGCGGGTTGGCGAGCGCCGCGTTCACGGCGCTGTTCAGCTTGGCGACGATCTCGGGCGGCGTTCCCTTCGGCGCCGCGATTCCATACCACACGTTCGCCTCGTAGCCCGGCACGATCTCGCCGATCGCCGGCACGTCCGGCAGGTCCGACACGCGCTTTGCGGCGCTCACGCCGAGCGCGCGTACCCTGCCGGTCTTGATGTTTCCGAGCTGGCCCGGAAGGTTGTCGAACTCGACCTGCACCTGGCCGGCGAGCAAATCGACCGTCGCGGGGGCGCTGCCGCGGTACGGCACGTGCAGCATGTTGATGCCGGTCATCGCCTTGAGCAGCTCGCCGCACAGATGCGGCGACGTGCCGATGCCGCCTGATCCGTAGTTGATCTTTCCCGGATTGGCTTTTGCGTAGGCGATGAATTCGGCCAGGTTTTTGACCGGAAGCGCCAGGTTCGCCACCAGCACGTTGGTCAACTGCATCGTGCCTGCGATCGGCACGCTGTCGCGGATGAAGTCGAACGGCAGCTTCTCATAGAGGGTTGCCGAGATGGCGTTGTTCGGGCCAACAAATGCGATCGTGTAGCCGTCGGGCGGCGACTTCAGCGCCGCCTCCATGCCGACATTGCCGCCCGCGCCCGTGCGGTTCTCGACGACGACCTGCTGCCCGAGTTCATCGCCCAGATATTGGGCGATGAGACGCGCCGTCGTGTCGTTGGGGCCGCCGGCTGCGAACGAGACGATAAAGTGCACCGGGCGCGTCGGATACGCCTGAGCGCGGGCGATGCGCGGCAGCGTCGGGAGGGCGGCGGCGCCGCCGGCGAGCTGGAGAAAGCGTCTGCGGGGAAGCCTCATCACATCCTCCGAGATCTTGCGCCATGAGCCTGCGCGATGAGCTTGCGCACCCTCCGCGGCGCGGAAGGCGGTCGAGAACCGATGTCGATTTGCAAAAAAGGACTCGCCCGCCGGAGGCATTCACCGCCGTCTTTGATTTGCGGCGCGTCGGCATGCTCCGCTGGCGGCTCCGTGACGGACCCTATCGTAATTTGCGTCCGGCAGGTAGCGAGGCGGCGTCGCGGCGCTCGCGTCGTTTCGCCGCGATGACGCAGCCGTGTACCGGCCAGCGGCCGGCGGGGTTCACGAGGCCAGGGACGCGCGCGCGTTCGGCATCTCGACGACCAGGGACTCGAATTCCGTCTGCCCCGCGGCGATCACCGGCTGATCCGGCAGCTGCTCGGACGGCTCGTACCACGGACGCCGCGCGTTGATGCCTCCCTGCAGGGCGTGCGCGATCAAGATGCCGATCTCCTCGCCCTGGAGCGGCACGAGCTTGCGGTCCGGGTCGTACTTGTACAGCTGCGGGCAGAAATACACGACATGGATGCGCGGATCGTATCCCTCGAGATCGAGGAAATAGGTCGCCTTGAGGAAAATATTGTACTTCCGGACGACCTTGCGCTCCTGCGTCGAGCGCGCGACGCGCAGCTTCTCGGGCGTCGGGCCGACGATCGTGCCCGCCTCCAGCAGGATGATCCAGTCCTTGTTCTTGACGTTGTCGGGATGGATGCGGATCTGGTGGCGTGACACTTTTCTGCGAAAGATGCTCATTGCAATCCTCCGTCGCTCGCCCGGTCCCGTCAGGAGATTACCACAGTCCGGCTGCGAGATGGACGCCACCGTTCATGCCGACGATGGCACAACGCAACGCGGCCGCCTTGCCGTCGGCGGGACGCCCGCGTCGCTCGCCGTCACTTCACGGCGGCTTGCGCGCGCAGCAGCGAGGCGCCCGTCATCTCGGCCGGCTTCGGCAGGCCCATCAGCTCGAGCAGCGTCGGTGCGATGTCGGCAAGCCGGCCGTCGCGCAGCGCGCCGTTGCCGCCGCCCATCACCAGGACGGGCACCGGGCCCGTCGTATGCGACGTATGCGGCCCGCCGGTCACGGGATCGCGCATCAGCTCGCAATTGCCGTGGTCGGCAGTGACCAGCAGCGCGCCGCCCACCTTGGCGATCGCGTCGGCGATGCGGCCGAGGCCGGTGTCGACCGTCTCGACCGCCTTGATCGCAGCCGTAAGGCTGCCGGTGTGGCCGACCATGTCGGGGTTGGCATAGTTGAGCACGATCAGGTCGTATTTGCCCGACCCGATCGCCTGCACGGCCTGTTCAGTCAATTCGGGCGCCGACATCTCGGGCTGCAGGTCGTAGGTCGCGACCTTGGGCGAGGGCACCATGATGCGGTCCTCGCCGCGATAGGGTTCCTCGCGGCCGCCGTTGAGGAAATATGTGACGTGCGGATACTTCTCGGTCTCCGCCATGCGCAGCTGCGTGCGGCCCGCATCGGCGGCGACCTCGCCCAGCACGTGAGCGAGATCATCGTGCGGGAAGATCGCCGGCATCAGCGCGTCGAGCTCCTCGCTGTAGGGCGTCATGCCGAGCGCCGCCGCGACCTTCACGCTGCGCGCGCGCGAGAACCCTGAGAACTTGGTATCGAGCAGCGCCAGCAGGATCTCGCGCACCCGGTCGGCGCGGAAGTTGAAGCACAGCACGCCGTCGCCGTCGCGCATGCCCTGATAGCCGCCGACCGCGGCCGGCACGACGAACTCGTCGCCCTTGTCGTGCGCATAGGAGTCCGCCACCACGGCTTCGGCGGTGGCAAAGCGCGGCGCGTCGGCCGCGACGATCGCCTGGTAGGTTTTGCTCACCCGCTCCCAGCGCTTGTCGCGGTCCATCGCGTAATAGCGGCCGCTCACGGTCGCGATCTTCACCGACGACGGCAGCACGGCCGCGAGCCGCTTGATATCATCGCCGGCCGAGCGCGGCGGCGTATCGCGGCCGTCCGTGAACGCATGCACGACGGTCGGGATGCCGGCTTCCGCGAGGAGGTATGCCAGCGCTGCCGCATGATCCTGGTGCGAATGCACGCCGCCGGGCGAGACGAGGCCCATGAGGTGGCAGGTGCCGCGGCTCTGGCGCAGGCGCTCGATGAAGGCGCGCAGCGTCGGCGCGCGGTCGATCGCGTGGTCCGCGATCGCGTCGGTGATGCGCTGCAGCGTCTGCTTGACGACGCGGCCGGCGCCGATGTTGAGGTGACCGACCTCCGAATTGCCCATCTGCCCATGCGGCAGCCCGACATCCTCGCCCGAGGTGCGCAGCAGCGCATGCGGGCAGCTCGACCACAGCCGGTCGAAGTTCGGCGTCTTCGCCTGGCGCACCGCGTTGTCGGCCGCTTCGTCGCGCCAGCCCCAGCCGTCGAGCACCACCAGCATCACGGGACGACGCTGCTGCATGTCTGATTTCCCTCGTGAATTAACCGTCTTGTGGGCGATCGGCCCGCAAGCGTCAATCGGGCTCGCGTCGGTCCCGCCGCCACGTTAGGGTGCAGGCCGGGGAAGAGTTGGGGCTGAGGGGAATATGGGGTCGCGGGGAATTGTCGCCATGCTGGGCGCCGGCATGGCGCTGTCGGCTGTGCCGCTGCACGCCGCCGAGGTCGTTCGTCCGCCGCAATACGTGATGCTGGCGTTCGACAACTGCACCGAGCTCACCCGCTGGCACGATCTCACCGATTTCGCGGCCGCCATGGACCGCGACGGCAAGCGCGTGCGCTTCACCTTCTTCGTCAGCGGCATCAACTATATCGAGGATACGAACCGCGGCATCTACCAGGGGCCGGGCCAGCGGCGCGGCTACTCGCGCATCAATTTCGGCGGCACCGCCGAGGACGTGCGCAAGCGCATCGACTTCATCAATGCGCTCTACACGAAGGGCCACGAGATCGCGTCGCACGCGGTCGGCCATTTTGACGGCGGCCGCTGGTCGGCCGCGCAATGGGAGCAGGAGTTCGCCTCCTATCGCGACATCTTCGCCAACGCGGGCGACAAGGCGCGCGCCGCCACGAGCCGGCTCGACGTGCCGTTCGCCAAGGTCGTCGGCTTCCGCGCGCCCTATCTGGCGGCGGGATCAGGCCTCTACGAGGCTCTGCGGCATGACGGCTTTCGCTACGACACGAGCGGCATCGGCTATCCGGACCGGTGGCCGCAGCAGCGCGACGGCCTGTGGCGGTTCAACCTCAAGTCGCTGAAGATTCACGGCCTCGGTCGCAGCACGCTCTCGATGGACTACAATTTCATCGTCGCCCAGTCGCACGGCGTCGCCGATCCGCGCCGCGCCGAGCTGTTCAAGGAGCAGATGCTCGCGACCTATCTGGATTATTTCCGCGCGAGCTACACCGGCAACCGCGCGCCGCTGAACATCGGCCATCACTTCGAGGCGTATCAGGGTGGCGTCTACAACGAGGCGCTCAAGGAGTTCGCCCGCCGCGTCTGCGGCCTGCCCGAGGTCAAATGCACGACCTACACCGAGCTCGCCGACTTCATGGACCGGCAGACGCCCGAGACCGTCGCGGCCTACCAGCGCGGCGACTTCCCGCACGCGCCCGAGCCGGCCCTGTCGGCGCGGCTCACGCCCTGACGATCAAATTGATGCGTCATGCCCGCGAATGCGGGCATCCACGTCTTGCTTTCTGAAATTCACGGAGAAATGCGTGGATGGCCGGGATAAGCCCGGCCATGACGAATAATGGACTCACCACCGCGACGCCGAGCGCACCAGCACCGGCGTCTCGCGATAGACCTGCGGGAACAGCCGCTTGAGGTTTTCGACCTTCGGCAGGTCGTTGTAATAGATGTACGGGTTGTCCGGGTGCCGGGTCGCATAGTCCTGGTGATAGGCCTCGGCCGGATAGAACGCCGTGAATTGCGTGAGCTTGGTCACGATCGGGCTGCCGAACACGTGCGCCTTGTCGAGCTGCGCGATATAGGCCTGCGCGACCTTCTGCTGCTTGTCGTTGGCGAAGAAGATCGCTGAGCGATACTGCGTGCCGGTGTCCGGGCCCTGGCGATTGAGCTCGGTCGGATCATGCGCGACCGAGAAGTAGATCTGCAGGATGCGGCCGTAGGAAATCTCCCGCGGGTCGAACTTCACCTGCACCGACTCGGCGTGCCCGGTGGTGCCGCTGCTCACGACCTCGTATTGCGCCGTATCCTTGGTGCCGCCCGCATAGCCGGACAGCACGTGGCTCACGCCCTTCACGTGCTGGAAGACCGCCTGCACGCCCCAGAAGCAGCCGCCGGCCAGCACCGCGGTCTCGGTCGTCTCCGTCGCGGTCGCCGGCGTGTCCATGCTCGGCGCCGGCAGCGCGGTCGCCCGCTCGGCGGTGCGCGCCGGCCAGGTAAATGCGACCGCGATGCCGGTCAGGATAAGCACGGCGGCGGCGATCGGCAGGCGTTTGGCAGTCGGCTGGCGTGACGGCATGGGGGTCTCCCTTAATAGCGTGGCGTCCTCTCTACATGAGGACCGGCCCGCCGCGTTCACAACTCTTCGCACATGTCCGTGAGGGCCGCGCGATCAGCGCATGTCCCGGCGAAGTGGACACCGGTTCGCCGACATAGGCGAGCGAAGCGACGCCGTTCTTCGAACGGCTATGGATATGCGCCTCTAGACGGCCGTCCGGGTCGGCCCGCGCTTGGCTTCGCCGATCGCGGCCGACAGGGCGGCCGCGAAGCTCTCCTTCTCGGGCGGGCTGAGGCAGCCGGCGATCGGCAGCTTGCGGCCGCGCGTCACCAGGAATAGCCGCTCGATCCCGAATTCCGCGTGGGTATCGCGGTCGAGCCGGGTCCACAGCGGATTGAGCGACCATTCGGTAACCTTGCCGCGATGGCTGACCTTGCGCACCAGCAGCTCGGAGGGCGTGACCATCACCTCCTCGTAGGCGAGGGCGGCGCGGTAGTTGATACGGAACGCCCAGTAGATCAGCAGCACGTCGAGGCCGAAGAACCCGAGCACCGGCCAGGCGCCCATCAGCAGGAACATGATGCCGGCCGCGAAGCTCACCACGCCGACGCCGGCCATCAGCACCACGAAGCCGAACCCGCTCAGCGAGCGATGCGGCGTGATGATCGCGGAAAACAGCGTGGGTTCCGGCGCGTCATCCCAATCTTGGCCATTGCCTGCAATCATGGTGCCTCACTATACGGGTTCCATGACCCCTAAGACCACCACCCGCACCGCG
>CAVPGG010000207.1:0-7618 GCA_963703755.1 uncultured Pseudomonadota bacterium | reverse complement strand
CAGGCGGATCGACTTCGGCGTCACCTCGACCAGCTCGTCGTCCTCGATATAGGCGAGCGCCTTCTCCAGCGTCATGCGGATCGGCGGCGTGAGGCGGACCGCCTCGTCCTTCGAGGTGGTGCGGATATTGGTGAGCTTCTTGCCCTTGATGACGTTCACCTCGAGGTCGTTGTCGCGCGTGTGCTCGCCCACGATCATGCCGCGATAGACCTTCCAGCCCGGCTCGATCATCATCGGTCCGCGGTCCTCCAGGTTCCACAGCGCGTAGGCGACCGCCTCGCCCGCGTCGGTCGAGATCAGGACGCCGTTGCGGCGGCCCTGAACCTCGCCCTTGTAGGGCGCGTAGGCGTGAAACAGCCGGTTCATGATCGCGGTCCCGCGGGTGTCGGTCAGGAGCTCGCCCTGATAGCCGATCAAGCCGCGCGTCGGCGCGTAGAACACGAGGCGGGTACGGCCGCCGCCGGACGGGCGCATCTCGATCATCTCGGCCTTGCGTTCCGACATCTTCTGCACGACGATTCCGGAGATCCGTCGTCGACGTCGATCACGACCTCCTCGATCGGCTCCATCACGTCGCCGTCGGGGCCTTGCCGCATGAGTACCTTGGGCCGCGACACCGAGAGCTCGAAGCCTTCGCGCCGCATGGTCTCGATGAGAATTCCGAGCTGCAGCTCGCCGCGGCCCGCGACCTCGACCGAGTCGCGCTCCGACGACTCGCTCACCCGGAGCGCGACATTGCCCTCGGCCTCGCGAAACAACCGGTCGCGGATCATGCGGCCCGTCACCTTGTCGCCCTCGGTGCCGGCGAGCGGCGAGTCGTTGACGCGGACGTCATCGCGAGCGTCGGCGGGTCGATTGGCTGGGCGGGCAGCGGCACCATGACCTCGGGCGCGCAGATCGTGTGCGCCACCGTCGCCTCCGGCAGCCCCGCGATCGTGATGATGTCGCCCGCGAAGGCCTCGTCGATCGGCTGACGCTCGAGCCCGCGGAAGGCCAGCACCTTCGAGACACGGCCCTGCTCGATCAGCTTGCCGTCGTGATCGATCACCTTGGCGGGCTGGTTCGGCTTGATCCAGCCGGAGATGATGCGCCCGGTGACGACGCGGCCGAGATACGGATTGGCCTCCAGGATGGTGCCGAGCATGCGGAACGGCCCCTCCTCGACCTTCGGCTCCTCCACGTGGCGCAGGATGAGATCGAACAGCGGCTGCATGCCCCGGTCCTTCGGACCTTCCGGGCTTTCCGCCATCCAGCCCTGCTTGGCCGAGCCGTAGAGCACCGGGAAATCGAGCTGCTCCTCGGTCGCGTCGAGCGCCGCAAAGAGATCGAACACCTCGCTCGCCACCTGCAAGGGCCGCGCGTCCCCGCGGTCGACCTTGTTGATGATGACGATCGGCTTCAAGCCGAGCTTGAGCGCCTTGGAGACCACGAACTTGGTCTGCGGCAGCGGACCTTCGGCGGCGTCGACCAGGACGAGCGCGCCGTCCACCATGTGGAGGATGCGCTCGACCTCGCCGCCGAAATCGGCATGACCCGGCGTGTCGACGATGTTGATGCGGGTGTCCTTCCACTGGATCGAGGTCGCCTTGGCGAGGATCGTGATGCCGCGCTCGCGCTCGAGGTCGTTGGAATCCATCGCGCGTTCGACCAGGCGCTCGTTGGCGCGGAAGGTGCCGGCTTGCTGCAGCAGGCGGTCGACCAGGGTGGTCTTGCCATGGTCGACATGGGCGATGATCGCCACGTTGCGGAGCGACATGAACGGTTCCGGATTGGGATGCGAATTCAGGGCCGCCAGCGGCCCTATTTTGCACCGCAATATAGGGATCGGAAGCCGCGAAGCAACCCATAACGCAAAATGGGTTAAGGCCCATGCTCCCGGAAGGGGATGCCATCCGGCACGACTGGCAAATCCCCCGAATTCATTTTCTGAGATTGGGCAGTGCCAAAACGATTAACGTGACGCCGACGCCGACGATGATGAAGGCCATGCTCGGAGGAAATAGCGGGCCCCCCGTGGGCCCGCTCCCAGACGCGGCGGAAAAAACATGATGCAGAGCCCGGGCAACAGCAGAATGATCCCGCCCAACATCATCAAGGCGGTGAAGCAGCCAGCGCCCGCTGGCGGCGGGTCGGACGGCGGAATATCGTTCGATTGCGTCATGGATCGCTCACCGCCTCGGGCGCACCGCCATCCAGATCACCACGATGCCGAGGACGCCGAGGGCAATAAGGCCGACGGCAGCGAACAACGCGGTTCGATCGGTCGCCAGCTCCCGCATGTCGTAGCCGACCAGGATGATTCCGCAGATGCCGGGCAGCAGCAGGATCAGGCCGATGACGATCGCGAACGCCTGCAGGCAGCCGTTGCGTGCCCCGGGGGGCGGTGAGGGAGGTAGGGGAGAAGGCTGAGACATGGTTCACCTGTGGATCAGCTCAACGCCTCGATCGTCCAACGCCAAGCCAGAGCAGCGCGCGACCGCCGCACTCGTTCACGGCGAATCTCGCCGCCAGGCCCTGACCACCAGCCACAGCAGGACGCCGAAAATGACGAGGCCGACCAGACACGGGACGCCGAACAGCGCCGCGTAGGCGCAGCTCTCCGCGCTGCCGCCGCCCAACAGCGCGATGGTGGTCGGCGTGAAATAGAGCGAGCAGAGCCCGGGCGGCAGGCCGATGACGATGAACAGGATCGTCACCGTAGTCCTGTAGCCGGATGACGAGCTCATGCGGTGGCCTCCGCCTTCATGCGGGTGCGGATCTCGTCGATCCGGCCGTTGCGATAGAACAGGTTGTAGGTGTCGAATGGGATGATCTGCCCGTTCGGCGTGACGAAATGGATGCAGGAGCGCTTGACGCCGCCGAGGCAGAAGTTGAAGCGGTCCATGAACTGCACGATCACGACGCGGAAGATGTTCTCGTAGCTCAATCCGGCCGGTGTCTGGAATTTCGGCAGGCAGCAGAGGAACTCGCTCAGCCGCTCCGACGCATTGCACGGCCCGGACGAGAGCGAGAACAGGTCGATGAATTTCTCCGCGCAGCGCCGGATATTTCTCGAAGCTGATGGCGTTCGGCACGAGCGCCAGCAGCTCCTCGCGCGGGATCGCGGACAGGATCGGCACGACCGATCGTCCGTTTCGCAGCCCATACGCGATCGAGATCGTCTCGGGATTGCACGGCAGCGGGATGACGTCGTCCTCGCCGAACACGCCCGAGTCCTCGACGACCCGTCGGCGGATGTCGGAGAGCACGAGCCGGTCGGTGCGCTTGTCGAAATTCTCGTTGCGGCCGGCGTCCTGCACGGGCTGGAACGTGACGCCGCGCACGCAGCGCCATTCCAGGGCGTGGCGCACGATCGCGCCGATCTCGCCATCGTTGACGCCGCGCTTCACGGTCACCACCAGCGTCGTCGAGATGCCGTGCCGCTCCAGGTTCTCCAGCGCCTGCTGGCGCACGCGGCGCAGATCGGCGCCGCGCAGGTTCATCAGCGCATCGCGCTCGAGCGAGTCGAACTGCAGATAGACCTCGAGGCCGCGCTTGCCGTCGGCGAGGCGTGCCGCGAAATCCGGTTCTTGCGCGATCCGCAGCCCGTTGGTGTTGATCATCACGTGGCGGATCGGGCGGGCGCGCGCGGCGTCGAGGATGGCGAAGAATTCCGGATGGATGGTCGGCTCGCCGCCGGAAATCTGCACCAGATCGGGCTCGCCCTCGCTCGCGACCAGCGCGTCGAGCATGCGCTCGATGGTCGCGAGCGGCAGGTGCTTGCTGCGCGCCGGCGAGGAATCCGCAAAGCATACCGGGCACGTGAGGTTGCAGTGCTCGTTGATCTCGATCAGCGCCAAGCATGAGTGCTGCTCGTGGTCGGGGCACAGCCCGCAATCGTACGGGCAGCCGAACTCGGTGCGGTTCTGGAATGCGAGCGGCTTGTCGCCCGGCTTGATGTAGTCCTTGCAGCGCCGCCAGTAGGCCGCATCGCTCGACACCAGCGTCGATTGCACGCCGTGCTTCGCGCAGCGCTTCTCGTACCAGACCTCGTTGCCGGCGATCTCGATCTTGGTCGGCACCAGCGCGAGACACGTCTCGCACAGCGAGGTGGTCTGGCCCCAGAACACGTAGGGACGCGATCTACGCAACGGCGCGGTCATGCGCGGGGACCTTGTGCGGCGCGGACAGGATCATGCGAGACGCATAGGCGAGGATCGCGAGCGACAGGAGATGGAAGAGGTCGAACGGCCCGAGCACGGCGCCGTATGGCTTGAAGAATTCCCACGCGAAGCGCTGGGCCGCATAGAAGCCGGCCGCAAGATAAAAGCCGTTGTCGATCACGAAGGGATCGCGCAGCCGCACGGCGGCTGCGTAGAACAGCGCAAACCCCGCCATGATGGCGCCCTCGTAGAGCTGCACCGGATGGCGCAGCACGCCGTCGCCGAAGTCGTGCCCCCACGGCAGCGTGGTCGGCGTGCCGTAGGTGAAGTCGTCGATGCCCGCGAGGTAGCAGCCGATGCGGCCGACCGCGACGCCCACCGCGAGCGGCAGCGCGAAGCGCGCGCCCGTGCGGGTGCGGATGCCGGCGAAATGCTTGTAGATTTCGACCGCGAGGATGCCGCCCGCGAGCGCGCCTTCGATCGAGCGGCCGATGCCCGGCACGCCCGAGAGCCACATGTTGGCGGTGCCAAACCCGACGGCGCCGACGCCAGCGCCGAACACGACAGTCGCGACATAGGGCAGGTTGGTGGCGGCTGTTGGGAAAGCGACTTTCTCGACCCGGGTCACCCACAGTCCCGCCAGCCCGGCCGCCAGCCAGGCGAGAACGTCGAAAGCGGTGTGCAGTAAAACGCCGCTCATGATCGCCCCGCTGTGAGCGGCAGGGTAGGCGGTTCAACACAGCGGAGGCAAGCGATGGGCACGGTGGACGCAAGCGATGCGCCGGCGTCCCCCTCCCCCGCTTGCGCTATTCGATTTACACTTCTCAAAATCTGATTCTGCGCCAATGGGTTACGCGATCGCGCCCCTTGGGACGGCGGAGAACGCCAGTTTCGAGTTAAGGGATTCGAAAGACTCTACGTTTTTCTGCTTCGGACTTCGACAGAGCGAGTGAGAAGTGTCCATTCGATAGCCCGCTTGCGGGGGAGGGCGGGAAGCGGCCAAATGCTGTATTCGCGGCTTCCCCCTCTCCCACTCTCCCCCGCGAGCGGGGGAGAGGGCCGCTGAATCCTTGGCGAGGTCTTCTATCCCGACGTTGGCTCGATCCCCTTCGACCACAGCGCCCGATCGTTCCAGTCCTTCAGCGTCACCGTCATCACCTGCGTGACGCCGTCGATCGCCACATGCCCGAAGCCCTGCAGGTCGTCGCCGAGCGAGCCCACGAGCTCCTTCGGCGCGCCCTTCTGGAAAACCAGCTGCGGCCCGAACGTGTTGTCGAGCTTGTTAGCCTCGCCGGCGCCCGCGTGGAGCGGGCCGGAGACGAATTCCCAGAACGGCTCGAAGTCCTGGAACTGCGCCTTGTTCGGATCATAGTGGTGCGCCGCGCTGTAGTGCACGTCGGCGGTGAGCCACACGGTGTTGCGGATGCGCTCGCGCTTGATGAACGACAGGAGATCGGCGATCTCGAGCTCGCGCCCGCGTGGCGGGCCATCACCCTGGGCGATCGCCTCGCTGCCCCAGTTGCGGTCCGGGTCGTAGATGCGGATCAGGCTCAGCGGCATGTCGGCCGCGATCACCTTCCAGGTCGCGCGCGATGCCTTCAGCTCACGCTTGAGCCAGGCAACCTGCGTCGGCCCGAGGAAATAGGCGGAAGGCCCGTATGTCGTCTCGTCGTTCGCGCCGTTCGGCCCGCGGTAGCTGCGCTCGTCGAGCATGAACACGTCGAGCAGCGGCCCGTAGCCGATCTTGCGATAGACGCGACCCGGCTCCGCGATGTTGATGCGCATGGGCATGTATTCGTGGAAGGCGCGCGAGGCGCGCACCGCCAGCGTCAGCGCGTTCTTCTCGACATAGTGCTTGCGCAGGTGCTCGGCGCGGGTCAGCGGCTCGCCCGGCCACCAGTTGTTGCTGACCTCGTGGTCGTCCCATTGCGCCACCATCGGGACCTCGGCGTTGAAGGCGAGCAGGTTGCGGTCGAGCAGGTTGTATTTGAAGTTGCCGCGGAACTCGTCCAGCGTCTCGGCCGGCTTCGACTTCGCCTCGGTGACGAGGTTCTTCCAGGTTTCGCCGTTCGGCAGCTTCTTTTCGGCCGGCAGCGGGATGTCGGCATAGATCGTGTCGCCCGAGTGGATGAAGAAGTCCGGCCGGTTCTTGAGCATCGCCGCATAGGTGCGCAGGCCGCCGCGCGCCTCGTCGATGCCCCAGCCTTGGCCGACGGTGTCGCCCGACCACACGAACGTGACCGAACGGCGGTCCGCCGGTGCGGTGCGGAAGCGACCGACCGTGGGCTCGCCGATGATTGTCGGCTCGGCAATGTCCTGGAAGCGCACGCGGTAGAAGATGTCCTGCCCGGCCGGCAGATCCTCGATCAGCGCCTTGGCGGTGAGATCGCGCTCCGGCAGCGCATCGACGAAGACGCCGCGTGGGTCCTTGAAGCTGTCGGTGGTCGCGACCTCGATCAGCATGCGGGAAGGCCGGTCGGCGCGCGCCCAGACAATGCCGGCGTCGCTCGACACGTCGCCCGATTGCACGCCGTGGCTCGCCTGCGGCCGGTCGGCGGCGCGGCTGAGATACGGCCGGGCGATGCCGCCGAGGGCCGTGAGGGCGGCCGAGGCGGCGCCGACCTTGAGGACATGACGGCGTGAAGGGCGCAAGGGGTGTTTGATGCGCATGGTGAGCCTCGGAGCAGTTGGCGGCACCGTACCACCGCTAATCCGGCTCGGTGACGAAACCGCGACGCGCCGGATGCTGGCGCTCAGCGCGCTTCCGGCAAGGGTCCGGATGGCCGGCTCCACGGGCCGATGCGGGCGCCTTTCGGCATGGCGTGCTGCACCATCAGCATCTCGCCGACGGTCTCCGAGGTGATGAGCCCTACGAGCTTGCCGGCGGTGTCGACGACGCCCACCGCGGGGGCGGATTTCTCCTGCAGCAGGCGGAAGGCGTCCTCGAGGCAGCTGCGGCTGCCCACCGTCGGCACGTCGGTGATCATCGCCTGGGCGACGCGCGCGTCGGGTCCGAGCGTCTTGAGCGCGCGGATCATGCCGTCGCGGTCGAGCAGGCCCACCAGATGATGGGCATCGTCGATCACCGGAAATTCGCTCTGGCTGGTACGCAGCAGGGTATCGATCGCCGCGTCGATGTGCTCGTCGGGCGTGAGTGTCGCGAGCTGGGTCATCATCGCGGCGCTGACCGGCACGTCGCGCGTCATGGCGCGCACCGCGACGAGATGCGCCTCCGAGGAGGCCGCGAGATAGACGAACACCGCGATGAAGATCAGCAGCGGATTGCCGAACAGGCCGAGGAAGCCGAGCCCGAAGGCGACCAGCTGACCGATCGCGGCCGCGATCTCGGTCGCGCGCACATGGCCGAGCTTGATCGCGAGCAGGGCGCGCAGCACGCGGCCGCCGTCCATCGGAAAGGCCGGAATCATGTTGAACACGGCGAGGAAGAGATTCACCGAGGCGAGCCGGTCGACGAG
>CAVPGG010000206.1:0-7165 GCA_963703755.1 uncultured Pseudomonadota bacterium | reverse complement strand
GCGCAACCTCTGGCCCCTCGTCGGGCGCCTCTTCCCCGGAACCGTCATCAGCCATCGCACCGCCTTGGAAATGCAGCCGACCCCCTCGGGAACGGTCTTTATCTCCGGCGCCTACGACCGCACCGTCACCTTGCCGGGCGTGAAGATACGTCAGATCAAAGGGCCAGGGCCACTGGAAGGCGACATGCCCCGTATGTCCAGACGCTCCACATCGCCTCTCAGGCCAGGGCTTATCTGGAGGTTTTGCGAATCAAGACTGTGCGCGGAACAGATCACCTGCCCTGACGCGTACCAAATCGAAGCAAAACTGGACGCTTTTGTTCAGCATGGCGAGATGGAAGTTAACAAGCTGCGCGACCAGGCGCGTAACCTCAAAGACGCGCTGGATGCAGAGGGCGCCTTTGCGGGAGCCCGATCGTGTGATTGGCGCTCTGCTCAGAACTCAGCAGGCGGTGCTGACTGCTCCGTCGGCCATAGCCCGCGCCGCAGAAGTCCCCTACGATCCGTTGCGGAGTGAGCTATTCGCCAACATCTATGCCGCTCTCGCCTCCTGGCCGGTCATCCCACGTCCGGATGCCGTGCTGGAGGGAAGCGCGTTTGCCAACGTGGCCTTCATCGATGCCTACTTTTCCAACTTCATTGAAGGAACCGAGTTTGAGATTGAGGAGGCGATAGAGATCGTCTTCAAAATCGCATCCCCAGCGCCCACCCGGAGGACGCCCATGATATACTGGGTATTCTCGGCTGGTAGGAAGTCTTGACGAAATGAGCACGAGCGCCGTAAACAACTGCCGGATGCGAAGAGTTTCTGACCCTTCTCAAGCGTCGCCATACCGCCATTATGGAAGCGCGCGCCGACAAGCGCCCTGGAGCGTTTAAACAGCAGGGCAACCGGGCCGGCCTGACTGTCTTCGTCAGCTCCGGATCTGGTAGACGGAACACTACGGCATGGCTGGGAGATGCTGAGAAGCCTCTCCGAACCATTTCGTCGGGCGGCGTTCGTCATGTTCCTGGTAGCGGAGGTCCATCCCTTTGATGACGGCAACGGCCGTCTCGCGCGCGCCATGATGAACGCGGAACTCATCGCGGGCGCACAGCGGCGCATCCTGATCCCGGCGTACCGCGAGGATTACCTGCTGGCGCTTCGTGCGCTCTCGCGTGATCAGCGGGCAGAACCAATGCTTCGCATGTTGACCCGGGCGCAGGAGTTCTCAGCACGTATTGACTTCACAGACCTGCAACAGGCGCTCGGGGTTCTTCGTGCCTGTCGGGCATTCGAGACGGACACCGACATTCGGTTACGCTTGCCACCGCAGAGCAATTGAGAGGAGGCAAGTGCTCTCCGTCCGCCTTTTCCGCGTCAGCCCCTCACTTTTCCGCCGAAGGAGTGCCGTAGGCTACGCTGCAGAAGGCGTTGGCGCCGGTGTCGAAACCCGGTTTGAAGCAGCTTGCAAGAATCCTCGTAAGGAAGTCGAATTGGCCCGGCTGGATAATGATCTCTTACCTCTGCGGGCTACTCCCCAATAATCTTCACCAGCACCCGTTTCGGCCGATTGCCGTCGAACTCCGCGTAGAAGATATGTTCCCACGGTCCAAAATCGAGCTGTCCCTCCGTGATCGCCAGTACCACTTGCCGGCCCAGTATCTGCCGCTTCAAATGGGCGTCGGCGTTGGCTTCGCCGGTGCGGTTGTGGTGGTAGTCAATCCGGCGAACGGTCGAACGGCGCCAATTGCTCCAGCCAGCCGGAGGAAATCCTCGTGCAAGCCCGGCTCGTCCACGCTGATGAACACCGACGACGTGATGTGCATGGAGTTCACCAGGCACATGCCCTCGCGCACCCCGCTTTTGACGACGCACTCCTGCACTTGCGGCGTAACGTTGATAAAACCCATCCGTGAAGGCAGGTTAATGGTCAGATAGTCGGGTTGCGATTTCATCGTTAGCTACGTCATACTCGGAAAACTTCTCGATCTGCTCCCAGTCGGAGCATTCATAGCGGCTGCCCGGCCAGGGATTGAACGGGATCAGGTTGATCTTCGCCGGGATGCCCTTGAGCAGCTTCACCAGCGCCTTGGCGTCGGCGAGCGAGTCGTTGACGCCCTTGAGCATGACGTACTCGAAGGTGATGCGCCGCGCATTGCTGACGCCCGGGTAGTTACGGCAGGCTTCGAGCAGTTCGGCGATCGGATACTTGCGATTGAGCGGCACCAATTCGTCGCGCAGCTCGTCACGCACGGCGTGCAGCGAAATCGCCAGCATCACGCCGATCTCCTCGCCGGCGCGCGCGATGTTCGGCACCACGCCGGAGGTCGACAGCGTGATCTTGCGCTTCGACATGGCGATGCCCGCATCGTCGGCGACGACGAGCAGCGCGTCGCGCACCGCCTCGAAATTATAGAGCGGCTCGCCCATCCCCATCATCACGATGTTGGTGACGAGGCGCGGGCCTTCCTGGGTCCAGTCGGCCAGCCGGTCGCGTGCGACCATCACCTGGCCGACGATCTCGCCGGCCGTGAGATTGCGCACCAGGCGCTGGGTGCCGGTGTGGCAGAACGTGCAGGTGAGCGTGCAGCCGACCTGGCTCGAGACGCACAGCGTGCCGCGATCGGTCTCCGGGATGTAGACGCACTCGACCTCGTGCGGCAGCTCCTGCGACTTGCCGCCGGGATTCTCGCCGGGCAGGCGCAGCAGCCATTTGCGCGTGCCGTCGACCGATACCTGCTCGGCGACCACCTCGGGCCGCACCAGGGTGAATCTCTCCGCCAAGGCGGCGCGCACGCCCTTCGACACGCTGGTCATCTGCGCGAAGTCGGACGCGCCGCGCACATAGAGCCAGTTCCAGATCTGCTGCGCGCGCATGCGCTGCTGCACGGCCGGCACGCCGACGCTGCCGAGCGCGGCCGCAAGCTCGGCGCGCGACAGGCCGACGAGCGAGGGCTTTTCGGGCGCGGCGTAGCGTTCCTCCGGCGTCTTTTCGACGAAGCCGGCGGGATTCCCGCGTGTGTCGAGAGCAGTCGTCATACGCCTCTATATGGGAAGCATATGGGAAGCGCTATGCGATCCTCATGTCACTGGCACTCCTCGCCGACCTTGTCGAGCGCCTGGGAGAGGCCCTTGAGCGAATAGGTGTCGATGGTCTCGGTGCCGCGCGCCGAGACGCCTTTGACGACCACATCGCCACCCTTGCGCATGGCCTCGACCAGGCGCGGCTCCTCGGCCGCGTTCTTGATCCAGGCACCGTCGCCCTGGGTGTACATCGCGTAGCTCGCGCCGGCGAGATCGATGGTGGCGTCGGAATTCGGCTTGAAGCCGTAGCCGATGATGATCGAGACCTCGTCCTTGACCTTCTCGGCC
Organism: uncultured Pseudomonadota bacterium; assembly: GCA_963703755.1. Classification (GTDB taxonomy): domain Bacteria; phylum Pseudomonadota; class Alphaproteobacteria; order Rhizobiales; family Xanthobacteraceae; genus JAVDCA01. The sequence continues at coordinate 3,810 of CAVPGG010000206.1, read as the reverse complement.
GGCCGCGAGGAGATGAATAAATAGGCGGGGTCGCGCGGACGGTTGGCCGGCTTCGTCTCCATTTTGCCGGGCTTGGCGAGCGCAAAGCACATCTTTTTACCGTTGGGCGAGGCCGTGTACGCGCCCCAATCCCCATAGGTTCCGAGCAGGGTAGGCTGCACGCCGCCGATCGTCGGCGCGGCCGGCGCCGCGGCAGCTGCGGGCGCGGGCTTGGGCTTGGGTTTGGGCTTCGGTTTGGGCTTGGCCTTCGGCTTGTCGGCGGGCGCAGCCGGGGTGGCAGCATCCTGGGCACTTGCCGGTAACGCTGGGGCAAACGTCGCCAGCAGCAGCAGAATGCCGAAAATCGATCGCAGCTTCATCGGGCCTCGCAGTCGGGTGAATGAGATTCGCCCCGATTTTTCGTCGAATTGTACTCAAACCCCAGCAAATAGGGAACAATCTCGGCAACCCAGAGGCGTTACAGGGTACCGCAGCGGCAAGCTCCCGGGTAGCCGGGCCGCCATGACGTAACGCGATCGGCAAGAAATCGCACAAACACATCACGTTTGACGAATGCGACGTTGACGCGGGTGAGGTGGGATCACCCTGGGTCAGGGCCGGCCGGGGCCATGATCGAATTTTCCCAAAAAAGTTTTGAACCGACTCGCACCCTCCCGACACCAATGAACGGAAGGTGGGAAATCGTCGTGTTTGCGACGAACTGCGGGCGGTAGGCCGATGGGAGTGGTTGCGGGGGTGGCATCGCCGGACGACTATGCGGATTTGGTCATGGCTGTCGCGACCAAACGCGACCGCTATGCGTTCGCGCGTCTATTTGATTTTTTTGCACCCCGAATCTACGCCTACCTGCTGCGCCTGCGGCTCGATCCGGGCGTTGCCGACGAGCTCACCCAAGACGTGATGACCGTACTGTGGCAGAAGGCCGAGCTGTTCGACCGCAGCAAGTCCTCGGTCGGCACCTGGCTCTTCCGCATCGCGCGCAATCGCCGCATCGACCTGTTGCGGCGCGACCGCGAGGACGTGGTGCCGGACGCGCGTCCGCACGACACGCCCGACCCGGGCCCGGCACCCGACGACACGCTCGACATGAGCCAGCGCGAGGAACGCATCCGTGCGGCGCTGCGCCTGCTGCCGCGCGAACAGCTCGATCTGGTGCGGCTCGCCTTTTTCGAGGGCCTGTCGCACGGCGACATCGCGGCGCAGACCGGTCTGCCGCTCGGCACCGTCAAATCGCGCCTGCGCCTTGCGTTCACGCGGCTGCGCCGGGCGCTGGAGCAGGAAGGCGTGACCCATTCGCAGTAGGCGTGTGGCGCGGCCCGCCGGCATGCTATGAGGGCCTTCCCTCTTGCGCGTGCCCGCCAATGAAAGCCGTCCTCTGCAGCCGCTATTGCGGCCCCGACGACCTCGAACTCCGAGACATTCCCGACCCGGTGGCCGCCGCCGGCGAAGCCGTCGTGCGGGTGCGCGCCGCGGCGCTGAATTTCTTCGATACGCTGATCATCGCCGGCAAGTACCAGACCAAGCCGGCCTTCCCGTTCTCGCCCGCAGCCGAATTCGCCGGCGAGGTCGAGAGCGTCGGCGCCGGCGTCACCACGCTGCGGCCGGGCGATCGCGTGGTCGCCAATATCGGCTTCGGCGCGGCGCGCGAGAAGGTCGCCGTCGCGGCGGACCGGTTGGCGCCGCTGCCGGACGGGCTCGATTTCGAGCGCGCCGCGGGCCTCATCGTCACCCACGGCACCACGCTCTATGCGTTGCGCGAGCGCGCGCAGCTCGCTGACGGCGAGACCCTCGCGGTGCTCGGCGCCGCCGGCGGCGTCGGCGTCGCGGCGGTCGAGATCGGCAAGCTTCTGGGCGCGCGCGTCATCGCCTGCGCGTCGTCGGCCGAGAAGCTCGCCTTCGCGCAGCGTCGCGGCGCCGACGTCGGCATCAACTATGCCGAGGAGGACCTCAAGGACGCGCTGCGCCGCGTGACCGGCGGCCAGGGCCCGGACGTGATCTACGATCCGGTCGGCGGCGGTGCCACCGAGGCGGCCGTGCGCGCCATTGCGTGGGGCGGCCGCTTCCTGGTGGTCGGTTTTGCGGCCGGCGAGATCCCGAAGCTGCCGCTCAACCTCGTGCTGCTCAAGGGCTGCGACGTGCGCGGCGTGTTCTGGGGCGCCTGGAGCGAGCGCGACCACGCCGGCAACCGTGCCAACATCGAGCAGATCCTGCAGTGGTGCGCGCAGGGCAAGCTGAGTGCGCACGTGCACCAGACGTTTGCGCTCGACGAGATCGCGCAGGCGCTGCACATGCTCGCCGACCGCAAGGCGATGGGGAAGGTGATTTTGCGGGTGTAGCCCGCATGAAGCGGGCCGCCTTCGCGCGCTGCGCGAGCTACGGACGGGTTTAAGTCCGCCGAAGCGCGAAGCGCGTAGGTGGAAGCGGAATGCGGGGACGCCGCCCCCGGATTGCGGCGCGGAGCCTGTCATCGGGCGGCGCTTCGCGCCGACCCGTTGGCGCCTCCATCCGGGCTACAATCCGCGCGCCAGCGCCTGTTTCGCCGCCTGGCGGTGCTCCGGACGGATGTGCGACGCCACCAGCTTGAGTGCGGTTGCGAGCACGGCGGCATCGTCGGTGTAGCCGAGGACCGGCAGCATGTCGGGGACGATGTCGAACGGCAGCACGAAATAGGCGAGCGCGCCGAGGAGCGCGGCTTGCACGTGGCGCGGGGTGTCGCGGTCGAACGCGCAGTAATAGGCGGTAAGCAGATCCGCGACGAACGGCAGCGAAGCCGCGAAGCGGCGGACCTTGGTCCAGAAGCCGCCCCGCACATAGGCCTCATCGCGCGCGGCTTTGACGATGTCCCAGCCCATATCGGCTTCGATCGACATGACGGCCTCCCGCGATCCAGCTTGCCGGAAAATGGGGCGCCGGTGCGGCCGCCGCAAGCTAGCGCAAGCTAGCCACCGGCGATGCGGTCCATGGCCTCGGCGAGCTTCATGTCGAGCTCGGTCACGCCGCCGGCGTCGTGGGTCGCGAGCGTCACCTCGACGGTCTTGTAGACGTTGAACCATTCGGGATGGTGGTCGAGCTTCTCGGCGACCAGCGCCGCGCGCGTCATGAAGCCGAACGCCGCGTTGAAGTCCTTGAACACGAATTTCTTGGTGATCGCGTCGCGCTCCTTCGCGTCGCTCCAGCCATGGAGCTTCGCGAGCGCCGCCTTGCGCGCCTCGGCGCCGAGTTTCTGAGCCATGTCCGCACCTCGCGGTTCTGCCCCGCCGCGCAATTACGGCGCACATTACGTCATGCCTGGCCGCCGCCGACAAGCCCATGATTGATCCGTGCTGGCAGTTGCGGTTGCGGCGCCATACATGCGATTCATGCCTCTATCCCCCGCTCGCCGAGAGGGAGTCCGCCGCATGTCCTGGTCCATCAATATCGGCTCGATCGCCGGCACCGCGATCCGCATCCATTTCACCTTCCTGCTCTTCCTCGTGTGGATCTTCGTCGCGAGCTGGTCGTCGGGCGGCCCCGCGGCCGCGTGGAGCGGGCTTCTCTTCATGGTGCTCCTGTTCACCTGCGTGCTCGCGCACGAGTTCGGCCACATCTTCACGGCGCGCGCCTTCGGGGTGCCGACGCCCGACGTGACGCTGCTGCCGATCGGCGGCGTCGCGCGGCTCGCGCGCATCCCGGAGAAGCCGAGCGAGGAATTCCTCGTCGCCATCGCGGGCCCGCTCGTCAACGTGGCGATCACGGCCGGGCTCATCCTGCTCGCCGGCGCGCACCTCGATCCGGCGAAGCTCGCCGCGATGGAGAGCACGCAGGTCGCGC
>CAVPGG010000205.1:0-9242 GCA_963703755.1 uncultured Pseudomonadota bacterium | reverse complement strand
ACGCGCTCGGCGGATCCGCGGCCTCGGCAATCACGCTCACCGAAGGATTGCTGCGCGGCATGACGTTCGGCGAGATCGCTGGCATTCTCGCGCACGAGGTCGCGCACATCCGCAACAACGACGTTCTGGGCCATGGGTTGGGCCGCGGCGCTGCAACGCGCCATCGCGCTGACGTCGTTGATCGGGCTCGTCTCGCTGCGCGCGCGGCCCGCCGCGGTCGCCGGTCCGATGGCGGCCTTGCTCGCCGGCGCCCCCGCGCTCGGCCAGCTGCTCTGCCTCGCGCTGTCGCGCATTCGCGAGCTCGACGCCGACGCGCTCGCGCTCGAGCTGATCGACGATTCGCGCGCGCTCATCGCGGCGCTCGACAAGCTCGAGCATCACCACACCGGCGCGCGCGTCACCTCGCTCGCCGCGCATGACGAAGGTCCGGCGCGCTTCCTGCGCAGCCACCCGGCCACGGCCGAGCGCGTCGACACGCTGCTGCGGCTGGCGCACTAGACTGCAGGCTGGTCTAGCCGCAGGCGCGTGCGTTATGGGCGGAAATGCTTCGACAGCTTGAGGGTCTGCGCCTGATAGTTCGAGCCGATGCCCTCGCCGTAGAGCTGGTCGGGCCGCGCCAGCATCTTCTCGTAGACGAGGCGGCCGACGGTCTGGCCGTGCTCGAGGATGAATGGCACCTCGCGCGAGCGCACCTCCAGCACCGCGCGCGCGCCGCGCCCGCCGGCGCCCGCATAGCCGAAGCCGGGATCGAAGAAGCCGGCGTAGTGCACGCGGAACTCACCCACCAAGGGGTCGAACGGCACCATCTCGGCCGCATAGTCGGGCGGCACCTGCACGGCCTCCTTGGAGGCGAGGATGTAGAACTCGTCGGGATCGAGCACGAGGCTCTGGTCGCGCCGCGCCGCGATTGCCTCCCAGAACTCCGCCACCTCGTAGCCGCCGCGCCGATCGACGTTGATCAGCCCGGTGTGGCGCTTCGCCCGGTAGCCGATGCGGCCGTCGAAGCCGGCGAGATCGACGCCGACGCTCACGCCCGCGCTCACGTCGGCGTCCTCGTCGTCGACGAGGCTTTCCCGCGCGTGCAGAGCCGCAAGCGCCTCCCCGCCGAGCTCGGCGTGGCCGCGGCGAAAGCGGATCTGCGACAGTCGCGAGCCCTCGCGCACCAGCACCGGGAAGGTGCGCGGGCTGATCTCGGCGTAGAGCGGGCCATGATAGCCCGCCTCGATGCGGTCGAAGCCGCGCGTCTGGTCGGCAATCACGCGGGTGAAGACGTTGAGCCGTCCGGTCGAGCTCTTCGGGTTGGCGGCCGCCGCGATGTCGGCCGGCAGCGCCATGCCCTCCTGCAGCGGCACGATGTAGACGCAGCCGGTTTCCAGCACGGCGCCGTCGCCGAGCGTGATCTCGTGCAGCTTGAGGTCGTCGATGCGTTCCGCGACGGTGGCGCCCGGGCCGGGCAGGAAGCTCGCGCGCACCCGGAAGGCGACCTCGCCGAGCCGCAGGTCGAGGCTCGCGGGCTGGATCTGGTCGTCGGTGAACTGCGCCGCCGCGATGATGCCGCCCGCCTCGGCGAGGGCCGCGATCATCCGGTCGGTAGAATCCCCTTGTCGTCGGCGCGGAACGCGAGGGCCATACGTTTCCGTCTAGCCGACAGCCATCTTGACGGGAAGGCGGCACGCGCCTAAGACCCGCGTTATCCCGTGGTCATTTGAGCCGGCCGGCTTGCAGCCACGTAAAACAAATCGCTAAAAGGCCGGGGACGCTTGGACCCGGCTTGGGATTTTTCCCTCGGCCGGTTTTTTGTTGGCCGCGCGTGCATGTCCCGGCGAAGTGGATGCCGGTTCGCCGATAAGGACATGCACCATTGAAGTCCAGAGGAGTCCAAGATGTCTGCGCCTGCCCGCCAATACCGCCCCGAGACCCGCCTCGTGCATTCCGGCACGCTCCGCTCGCAGTTCGGCGAGACCTCGGAGGCGCTCTTCGTCACCCAGGGCTTCGTCTACGACAGCGCCGAGCAGTGCGAGGCCGCGCTTCAACAGACGACCGAGCCCGGCTACATCTACGCGCGCTACTCCAACCCGACCGTGACCGATGTTCGAGCGCCGCATCGCCCAGTTCGAGGGCGCCGAAGCCGCGCGCGCGACCGCGAGCGGCATGGCGGCGGTGTACGATGGCCCTCGTCGGCCAGCTGCGCGCCGGCGACCATGTGGTGGCCGCAAGGCGCTGTTCGGCTCGTGTCGCTGGGTCGTCTCGAGGAGTTCTGCCGCGCTTCGGCGTCGACCTCGACCCTGGTCGACGGCGGCCGACCCCGACCATGGAAGCAGGCGGTGCGGCCGAACACCCAAGGTGTTCTTTCTCGAAAGCCCGGCCAATCCGCTGCTGGAGGTGCACCGACATCGCGGCGATCGCCGCGATCGCGCAAGCGGCGGGCGCCACGCTGGTGGTCGACAACGTGTTCGCCACGCCGATCTTGCAGAAGCCGCTGCGCTCGGCGCCGACCTGCGTGGTCTATTCGGCCACCAAGCACATCGACGGCCAGGGCCGGGTGCTGGGCGGGGCGGTGCTGGGCGCGAAAGCGCTCTTGGACGAGGCCTATCAGCGACTTCATCCGCCACACCGGCCCGGCGCTCTCGCCGTTCAACGCCTGGGTGTTGCTGAAAGGGCTGGAGACGCTGCCGTTGCGCGTGGCCCGGCAGACCGAGACCGCCGGCATCGTCGCCGATGCGCTGGCCAAGCACCCGAAGATCTCGCGCGTGATCTATCCGGGGCGAGCCGATCACCCGCAGGCCGCGACTGTGAAGAAGCAGATGCGCGGCGGCTCGACGCTCGTCGCCTTCGATGTCGGCGCCGACAAGAAAGCGGCGTTCCGCTTCCTCAACGCGCTCAAGCTCGTGCGCATCACCAACAACCTCGGCGATGCCAAGAGCCTCGTCACCCATCCGGCGACGACCACGCACCAGCGGCTCACGCCGCAAGCGCGCGCCGAGCTCGGCATCACCGACGGCGTGGTGCGCTTCTCGGCCGGGCTCGAGCATCCCGACGATGTGATCGAGGATCTGCTGGCGGCGCTGGAGAAGGCGTGATCGGAAAATGCGAATGGCGAATAGGGAGTAGCGAATATACCGCTGCTCGCTATTCGCCACTCGCAATTCGCTGAACTACGGGGTCACCGCGTGCACGCTCGCATGCACCTGCGCGGCGGCGATGTTGCGCTGCGCCGCCTCGCTGATCGAGCTGCCGATGAGCCTGGCGAGGCAGGCGTAGCTCCAGTCGTTCATGTGCAGGTTGTCGGGCGAGATGAAGTCCGCGAATTGCATGTGCTCGTGGTCGTACCAGTAGCGCATGATGTCGAAGCGTTGGACCAGGTCCACGTCGGCTTGCTTCGCGGCCGCCGAGATCACGTCCACCATGTGCTGGGCATCCGGCTTCGCCAGCACCCTCGGCGCGTATTGCGGGTTGATCATCACGACATCGACGCCGAGCGCCTTGAGCTGCGCCACGCCCTGGGAGATCAGCCGCGACGTTGGCATGATGTCGCGGTCGCGCAGCACGGAATTGGTGCCGACCTGCCAGATCACGAGGTCGGGGTTCTGCTTGACCACGCTGTCGCCGAAGCGCGCCAGCATCTCGCGTGCCTCCTCGCCGTTGACGCCGCGATTGATCACCGTGATGCGGCTGTGCGGGAAACGCGCCTGCAGATAGGTCTGCAGCTGGCTCGGATAGGATTTGTCGCGCGAGCTCGCGCTGGCGCCGAAGGTCGACGAGGAGCCGATCGCGACGATCGTCAGCGGCTCCGCGTTGGCAAGCCGTTGCGCGGTGCGCCCCAGCGGATGGGTGAGGCGTGTGAGCTCCTTCGGCGCCGTGCAGGAAACGTTGCGATCGCTCTGGCTCTGCGCGGCGGCAAGCGCCGGCGCAAGCGCGCACGCGATCAGGCCCGCAGCCATCCGGGCGAGCCGATGCCGGGCCATGACTAGTGAACGTCCTTGTTTGGCGTGTCCACGTGTCCTGCCCCCGTGTTGCTCGCTTGTGCGAGATTGGCCCCATCAACAATGAGGCGGCCGAGCAGGCGACCGATGCAATCATGCACCCGTTCGGCAAGCTCGATCTTCTTGGTGGCCGTCGACAGGTCGAAGACCCCCATTTCGTTCCAATTATTCATCACGGCGAGGCGGTCGAACAAGAGAATTTGACGCTGCAACGCAACAAATCGGATCGCTTCGACGTACGGGCCCATCGCGATCATCGAGTCGGTGCGCGGGCTGTACTGCATGTTCACGAAGATCGTGTCGGCTCCGCCCTGATGCAGCGCATCAATACCCTCGCCGAGGGCCGCCTGGAATTGATCTGGATCAATTCCCAGCATCGCGTCCACGGTCCCGGTCTGCCACACCACCACGTCGGGCCTCTCGTCCTTCAGCACCGGCCCCAGCGCCTTGAGCATGTCGGACGCGACCTCGCGCGCCTTGGCGTGGACGATCACCTTGACGGTCACGCCCGGAAGCCTTCGCATCAGCGAGGCTTCCAGCCGCGCCGGATAGGCCTTGGCGGCGCCTCCCGGGCCCGGCAGCGTCGAGGACGCGGAGCCGAGCACGGCTACGGTCAGCCGCTTGGCCGCGATCGCCGCCGCCACGCGCGGCAGGCCGTAGTCCGCCTGGACGAGATGTCCGGCGACGAAGCAGGCGCCTTCATCGGCCGCAGCGCAGGGCGTCGCGAGCAGTGCGGCCAGCAGGCCTGCCAGCAGCCTCGCCGATGGCCGCGCCAATGGCGGCCGCCCCAATGGCTGCTCCTTGAGCGTTTTCATGCCTCGCCCCCCGCGAGGTCCGCGTTCGGAGGTGTCCGCGGCCCATATTTTCTTGTTTCAACGTTCTTATACCAAGTAATCAGGGCCGCAATCGCCACCATCGCAACGATGCCGAGCAGGCTGACCAGAACCTGCATGCCTAGGCCGTCGGAAATCTCGACCATCGCGAAGTGCCCTGCGAACGCCAGGAATACGCCTAAGCAGAAAATTTCGAGTGAATGTTGGCCGCACAGGATGGCGGGGCGCATCAGCCGCGATGCCAGAATTGGCAAATCGCGCGGGACATAACGTACCGTCAGGGTGGCAAGTGCGACAAAATGCGCAAAGCGCAGCACGTCAAGATTGGTCTTGTCGATCGGATACATCCAGTCGGACAGCCAGCGCGGTACGTAATTCGCCATATGCGGTACGTACCAGGTCATCGTGATAGCGAAGGCGAAGATCAGGTAGGCGATGGCGCCCCACACCACCGGACGTGAGCGGGCGAAGGGCGCGATCCGCTCGGCGCCGCCGAGCGCGCACCAGGCGCCGAACACGAACAGGAGCTGCCACGCCAGCGGGTTGAAGAACCAGCTTCCGTTCGGATAGGCGGGGAAGTTCCAGTTGAACCGCCACGCCGCCGCGTAGAGCGCGAGCGAGGCCGCGAGCCCGAGCGTTGGCGAGCGCCGCAGCAGCCACAGCATCGGTGGGAAGCCGCCGAGCAGCACGATGTAGAGCGGCAGGACGTCCATATTGGCCGGCTTGAACTTCAGCAGCATCGCCTGGATCATCGTCACGTCGGGCTGCTGCAGAAAGTTGAAGATCCCCATTTCCTCGCTGTAGAGCGGGTTGTCGAAGGTCGACGCCACGTAGGCGATCTCCGCCATGTAGACGACGAACAGGAAGATGTGCGCGACGTAGATCTGCCACACGCGCTTGAGGATGCGGGCGCTCGCCACGATGACGCCGCGGTTGTCCATCTCGCGGCCGTACACGAACGCAGCCGTGTAGCCGGAGATGAACACGAAAATCTCGGTCGCGTCGCTGAAGCCGTAGTTCCGGATGGTGAGCCAGCTCACCATGTTGGACGGGATGTGGTCGAGGTAGATGAGCCACAGGGCGAGGCCGCGAAACAGATCGAGGCGGAGGTCGCGGCCGGCCGGCGTGACGGGGGGCATTGAAATCTACGTCCTTGATGGGATCGCTCGCGGGTGCCGGTAACGCCTCGCCCGCGCGCGTCGCGTGGAGCACTACAAGGTTTTGTGGCGCGGGGGAATCCGGTCGCGGTCACAACGGCGTCAAATCGGAGGCCATCGTGAACGCCCCGAGGGACCGGCCAAGCTAATGATTTTACAAGACTTTCGGCCGAGAGTTGCACGCAGCGCCAAGACGCGATTCAATGCGCGCGCGAGTGCATGACTTGGTGCAAACCAGCGGGCGCTCGCAGGACGGCCGGCGCGCGAGGCTTCGCGGAGACCAACATGTACCAGATCGTTACCCACGACATCGAGGTCACCGTGACCCCGAAGTTCATGCCGGACCGCTCCTCGCAGGAGAAGAGCTACTTTTTCTGGGCCTACACGATCGAGATCAGCAACCGCGGCAGCGAGACCGTGCAGCTCAAGACCCGCCACTGGCGTATCACCGACGCGTTCGGCCGGGTGCAGGAGGTGCGCGGCGCCGGTGTGGTCGGCGAGGAGCCCGTGCTCGAGCCGGGCGCGTCCTACGAGTACACGAGCGGCGTGCCGCTGCCGACACCCTCGGGCTTCATGGTCGGTACCTACGGCATGGTGTCGGCGCGCGGCGAACAGTTCGACATCCAGATCCCCGCCTTCTCGCTCGACGGCCCCGAGACCAAGCGGACGCTGAACTGACGCGCGCGCAGCGCGCGTCATTGCGACGAGCGTAGCGACGAAGCAATCTCGCTTCACTTGCGCATGCATCTGCCGGTCGAGATTGCTTGAAGGCGCCAGTAAGCTGGCGCGATCAGCTGGTGAAAGTCCAGCCCAGGTAGGGCCGTAGCGGGCCGCCTGGCAGCGAGTGTTGCGTGAGCCGTCTGTGAGGGCGGCCACGAAGCGTACACAGCGCAACCTGTGGGGTGGGCTATTGAGCTCCGAAATCCCGTATGTCGCGGAGGCCGAGACGGTAAGCAACGTCGAAGGCGACATGTGCGGTCCCGCTATGCGAGGGGCTGACGCTCTGCCGGAGTCGAAGAACCCATCACGTAGGGAAGGATCGTGTCGGAACCTGGGAGGTCCCGCATCTGACCACCGGTCGCTGAGGCTGGGGGTCCGCATCGGGAAGGCGAGGAGCCGTAGCCGATGATGCACGGGGGCGGGACGTCGGACCCTGCCATAGTAGCTGGGAAGCTGGCGAACAAAGCGGAGCAATCCGCGTCGGAGCCGGTGGAGCGAAGGGCGGGGACCGAGGGGAATGCGCGCCAGCACAGCACGCACCGGACGCCGAGCCGGGCAAGCGTGACCCAGGCGCTGGAGCGCATACGGCGAACTGCGAAGGAAAGGAAGAAGGAGAGGTTCACCGCGCTCCTGCATCATGTTGGGCCGGACTTGCTCGCAGCGGAGTTCTTTGCACTCAAGGAACATGCCGCGGCGGGTGTGGACGGGCTGACATGGCGTGCCTACGAGCAAAACCTCGAGGCCAACGTCGCGGACCTGCATGCGCGGGTCCATCGTGGAGCGTATCGACCCCTGCCGTCGCGGCGCGTGCACATACCCAAGCCGGACGGGGGGCAGCGTCCGCTCGCGGTTGCGGCTCTGGAGGACAAGATCGTCCAACGGGCCACGGCCGCGGTGCTGAATGCGATCTATGAGGAGGACTTTCTCGGCTTCTCGTACGGCTTCCGGCCGGGACGCGGGGCGCATGATGCACTTGATGCGCTCGTGGTCGCGATCGAACGCCGCAGGGTGAACTTCATCGTCGACGCCGATATACGGTCGTTCTTCGACACGGTGAGCCAGGAGTGGCTGATCCGCTTCGTCGAGCACCGGATCGGCGATCAGCGCATCATCCGCCTGATCCGCAAATGGCTGAGGGCGGGCGTACTGGAAGACGGGATCGTCAGGGTGAGTGAGATGGGGACTGCGCAAGGGGCGGTGATCTCGCCGCTGCTTGCCAACATCTACCTGCACTATACCCTCGACCTGTGGGCGGAGCGCTGGCGACGGCGCGAGGCCGCGGGCGACATGATCATCGTGCGCTACGCCGACGACTTCATCGTCGGGTTCGAGCATGAGGGTGACGCCCGCCGCTTCCTGGACGAGATGCGCGCGCGGTTGGCGAAGTTTGCGCTGTCGCTGCATCCAGAAAAGACGCGGCTGATCGAGTTCGGGCGCTTTGCGGCGGACAACCGCAGGCGGCGCGGTCTCGGCAAGCCGGAGACCTTCAACTTCCTGGGCTTCACCTTCATCTGCGGCAAATCGCGTCGGGGCAAGTTCCTGGTCAAACGCCAGACCCGGCGCGACCGCATGCGGGCAAAGCTCAAGAACGTCAAGGAGGCCCTGCGACGGCGCATGCACCGCTCGATTCCCGAGCAGGGAAGATGGCTGAGGCAAGTTGTCCAAGGCTACTTCAACTACCACGCGGTGCCGACCAACAGTCGCGCACTCGCGGCGTTCCGCGACGAGATCGGCAAGGCGTGGCGGCAAGTCCTTCGTCGCCGCAGCCAACGCGACGCTCTCACCTGGCGGCGCATGGGATCGTTGATTGGCGACTGGCTTCCCAACCCGTACATCCTTCACCCCTGGCCCAGCCAGCGGTTCGCCGTTATCCACCCGAGGTGGGAGCCGTATGCGGGAAAGCCGCACGTACGGATCTGTGCGGGGGGCGCGAGGTAACTCGCGTCCCTACCGCGACCGGCACGCTGCGCGTGCCTCGCAATGACGGCTTAACCCGCCACTTCCGTCGGCTCGAACACATAATTCGAGCTGCAGAATTCACATGTCACCGAGATCACGCCATTCTCGACCATATGAGCCCGGTCGTCCTGCGAGAAGCTCTTGAGCATGTTGGCGACGCTTTCGCGCGAGCAGGAGCACTTCGCCTCGATCGCGGTCGGGCGGAAGACGCGCACGCCATGCTCATGGAACAGCCGGTAGAGCAGCCGCTCGCTGGAGAGCTCCGGGTCGATCAGCTCGATGTCCTCGACGGTCGAGATCAGGGCACGGCCTTCGCGCCAGGCGTCGTCCTCGGCCACCACATGCGGCGTCGTGCCTTCCGGCGCGTCGCCCGGATCGAGGTCGGGGCCGCGCATGCGCTCGGTCGACTTGGGCAGGAACTGCAGCAGCATGCCGCCGGCGCGCCAGCGATGGCGTGGGCCGGGTTTCGCGGCGCTCAGCTCCTCGGCGACCGCGAGCCGCACCCGCGTCGGGATTTGCTCGGAGCGCAGGAAATACTCGTGCGCGGCGTCCTCCAGGCCGCCGCCGGTGAGCGCCACCAGCCCCTGGTA
>CAVPGG010000204.1:0-16073 GCA_963703755.1 uncultured Pseudomonadota bacterium | reverse complement strand
GCAGTGTGTTGGCCGGTGGGCTGGACGAGCGAGACATGATCACGGTGCCGACCGTCGGCGTCGATGAGCGCGATCCCCCGCAGTTCGTGTCAAGGGCGAGTCTCACGCGCATCATCAAGCCGCGGGTTGAAGAGATTCTCGAGATGGTGCGCGACCGGCTCGCCGGCTCGCCATTCGCGGCGGAGCCGCGCTCGCGCGTCGTGCTGACCGGCGGCGCGAGCCAGCTCACCGGCCTGCCCGAGCTCGCCGCCCGCATCCTCGGGCGTCCGGTGCGGATCGGGCGGCCGCTCGGCATCGGCGGGCTGCCGGAGGGCGCCAAGGGCGCGGCCTTCGCGGCCGCGGCCGGACTCCTGGCCTACCCCCAGGCGGCACATCTCGAACACTTCGAACCGCGAAAAACGCGGCATCTCATGACGGGGACCGGCGGCTACATCGCACGGGTCGGACAATGGCTTCGCGAAAGCTTCTGACGATCCGGTGCATCCAGCGGATTCAACCCATCGGCCGGGGGCGGACCGGCACGACCCACGGGCTCGCGCCCGCGCAATGAAGAGGCAGCCATGAGCATCAACTTGAAAATACCCGACATCCGTGAACTCAAGCCGCGGATAACGGTGTTCGGCGTCGGCGGTGCCGGCGGCAACGCGGTCAACAACATGATCGAGGCCGGGCTCGAGGGCGTCGACTTCGTCGTCGCCAACACCGACGCGCAGGCGCTCGACGTTCTCCAAGACCGAGCGCCGCATCCAGCTTGGCGTGCAGGTCACGCAGGGCCTCGGCGCCGGCGCCCACCCCGATGTCGGCATGCTCCGCGGCCGAAGAAGTCGATCGACGAGATCGGCGAGCATCTCGACGGCGCGCACATGGTGTTCATCACCGCCGGCATGGGCGGCGGCACCGGCACCGGCGCGGCGCCCGATCATCGCCAAGTGCGCGCGCGAGCGCGGCATCCTCACGGTCGGCGTGGTGACCAAGCCGTTCCACTTCGAGGGCCGCCACCGCATGCGGCTGGCCGACGCCGGCATCAACGAGCTGCAGCGCTCGTCGACACGCTGATCGTCATCCCCAACCAGAACCTGTTCCGCGTGGCCAACGAGAAGACGACCTTCGCGGACGCCTTCGCGCATGGCCGACCAGGTGCTGCTATTCGGGCGTCGCCTGCATCACCGACCTGATGGTGATGCCGGGCCTGATCAACCTCGACTTCGCCGACGTGCGCACCGTCATGACGCGAGATGGGCAAGGCGATGATGGGCACCGGCGAGGCGAACGGCGAAAGCGCGCCCTGCGCGCCGCCGAGGCCGCAATCTCCAACCCGCTGATCGACGACGTGTCGATGAAGGGCGCCAAGGCCGTGCTGATCTACATCACCGGCGGCAAGGACCTCACCCTCTACGAGGTCGACGAGGCCGCGACCCGTATCCGCGAGGAGGTCGACAGCGAGGCGAACATCATCTTCGGCGCGACCTTCGACGAGACGCTCGAGGGCGTCATCCGCGTGTCGGTGGTGGCGACCGGCGTCGACATGGTTGCGGCGGCCCGTCCGCTCACCGAGGTGCAGCAGAAGGCGGCCGTCGCCAACCACGAGGCGCGCATCAAGGAGCTCACCCGGCAGCTGCGCGTCGACACCCAGCAGATGCAGGAGCGCACGGAGCGGATCGAGCCGCGCACGCAGCCCGCCGCCCCGACGCCGGCCGAGACCGCCGCGACCGCGGCCGTCAAGGCGGCGCTCGAGGAGGTGACGATCAAGCCGATGGCGCCGAAGCCGACGATGCTCGAGCCGATGCCGGCCAAGCCCGCCGTGGCGCAGGTCGATCCGCCGATGCCGAAGGTGTTCATCCCGCCGCAGCCGGAGCGGCCGGTCGCGCGCGGACCGCGCATCCCGAGCCTCGACGAGTTTCCGGCGCATGCGCAGAACGTGGTCCGCGCCCAGCAGGCGCAAGCGGTCGAGCCGGAGGCGGTCGAGAAGCCGCGCTCGCTGCTCGCCCGCCTGGCTGCCGTCGGTCTCGGCCGCCGCGAGGAAAGCCACGAGCCGCCGGCCGAGCGGGCGTCCTCGCGCCAGCAGATGCCGCCGCTCGCCGAGCGTCCGGCGCCGCGCCCTATCCCGACGCGGCTGCCCGACGCGCGGCAAGAGCGCCCTGAGCGCCAAGATCCGGTCTCGGAATATGCGCGGCGCAGCACCCCGCAGGGCCTCGACCAGCACGGCCGCCCGTTACCGGCTGTGCATAACCCGGGCAATCCGAGCGACGACGATCAACTTGAGATCCCCGCGTTCCTGCGCCGCCAGGCGCAGTAGGCGGGATTGGGCTGCTCACCAAACGGGCCCCGGCCGGCTGGCCGGGGCCCGTGCCTTTTGTTGCGGCAGCGCCGCCGGACCCCTGTCGCGTCCATTTGTTAATCTTATTATTCCAGTAGCTTAGATTGATCTGTTCCGAGCCCATGCGCGCGCCGCGTCGGCTGGCCTAACCGTCCTATGACGCCGGGACGCCCCGGCGAATGGTGCTGGACCGGGTCGGAAAAGAGGCGGAAAATGGGTCAAAATGGGACAGCAACAGGTAACAGTCGGTAAAAAAGCGTGAGTTGGCGTTTCCGCCATGCCTGTCTAAGGTTCTCGCGTAGCAAGGGGTTTTCGCTGGGGGAATTGCACGGGGGAGTTCGTGGCCGGTCACGGCCCGTTTCCTGCAATTCTTTGATAAATCTTGGCGAAATGGCGACCCGCCGGAGACCCCAAGGGGGACTGGTTGCGTGCCGCATTCGGGCGGCGGCAATTTCGAGTGGGACGTGCGCATGAAAGTGGGCAAGCAGACGACCCTGCGCGTCGATGCATCGGTTGCGGGCATCGGCGTTCATTCCGGCTTGCCGGCGACGCTCACCTTGCATCCCGCCGATTCCGGCACCGGCATCGTTTTCCTGCGCACCGGCCTTGATGGCCGCCCCGACTGCGAGATCCGCGCCGACGTGCGCGCCGTGACGGCGACCGAGTTCGCGACGGTCCTGGGCGATCCGAGCGGTCCGATGTGCTCGACCGCCGAGCATGTGCTGGCCGCGCTTGCGGGCCTTGGCGTCGACAACGCCGTGATCGAGATCGACGGGCCCGAAGTGCCGATCATGGACGGCAGCGCCGAGCCTTTCGTCGCCGCGATCGACCAGGCCGGCATCGTGTCGCTCAACGCGCCGCGCCGCTTCATCGAGGTGCTCAAGCCGGTGCGGGTGGCGCGCGACTCGTCGTTCGGCGAGCTGCGGCCCTATGCGCGCGGCTTCCGCGTCGAGGTCGAGATCGAGTTCGACAATCCGCTGATCGGCCATCAGGCGCTGTCCCTCGACATCGACCCGGCGAGCTTCCGCCGCGAGATCGCCCGCGCCCGCACGTTCGGCTTCATGCGCGATGTCGCCAAGCTCTGGAGCGCCGGCTATGCGCTCGGCGCGACCTTCGACAATACGCTGGTGGTCACTGACAACCGCATCCTCAACCAGGACGGCCTGCGTTTTGCCGACGAGTTCGTGCGCCACAAGGCGCTCGATGCGATCGGCGACCTGGCGCTCGCCGGTGCCCCGCTCATCGGCGCCTACCGCTCGGTGCGCGGCGGCCACAAGCTCAACCATGCGGTCCTGTCCGCCCTGATGGCCGACCGGAGTGCTTGGCGCCTGGTCGAGGCCGGGACGGCGCGCCGTCCGCGTGGCCATGCCGATGTCGCGGCCGGCCTGGTTGCCCCGGCCTACGGGCCCGACGTATCTTAAGGGGCGTCGGCGCGGCCGCCTGTGGACGCCTGACCTTTCTGCCACATTCCAGGCCGATTGTCGGCCTATACACTTGGCCCTGCTGCGGTTTCTCTCGGCCTTCGAGGGGGTTGGCCGAAGCCGCGGGGACAAACGGGGGTTTTGTTGGCGCCAATGCCGATGCGTAGTTCAACCACGGCTCACAGTCGGGGCAGGCGGGGTGTTTTGGCTCGCCTCCTGGTGCTCATCCCGTTGCTGACGCTGCTCGGCGGCTGCACGGTGTGGAACAGCTTCTTCGGCGACAAGGACCCCATCCTGCCCGACGAGCCGGCCGACCGCCTTTACAATGAAGGCGTGTATTTGATGAACGAGAAGCAGGATTTCAAAGGGTCGGCCAAGAAGTTCGAGGAAGTCGACCGCCAGCATCCCTATTCGGAATGGGCGCGCAAGTCGCTGATCATGTCGGCCTATGCCTACTACTCGGCCGGCCTCTACGATGAATCGATCAACGCCGCCAAGCGCTACATCACGCTGCATCCGGGCAGCGCCGACGCCGCCTATGCGCAGTACCTGATCGGCGCTTCCTACTTCGACCAGATCCCCGACGTGTCGCGCGACCAGACCCGCACGGAGCGGGCGATCGCGGCGCTCGAGGAGGTCACGCGCAAATTCCCCAACACCGAATACGCCGAAAGCGCCCGCAAGAAGATCGAGGTCGGACGCGACCAGCTCGCAGCCAAGGAAATGACCATCGGCCGCTGGTACATGAAGAAGCAGGACTACATCGGCGCGATCAACCGCTTCAAGGTGGTGGTGACGCAATATCAGCGCACGCGCCACGTCGAGGAGGCGCTGGAGCGCCTGACCGAGTGCTACCTGTCGCTCGGCATCACCGGCGAGGCGCAGACGGCGGCCGCCGTGCTCGGGCACAATTTCCCCGACAGCGCCTGGTACAAGGACGCCTACGCGCTGCTGAAGGGCAAGGGCTACGAGCCGTCGGAGAGCAAGGGCTCCTGGGTCAGCAAGGCCTTCAAGACGATCGGCCTCAGCTGGAATTCGCGGTCCGACCAGACCAGCGGCATGGGTCACTAACTAGCCCTGCCGCCGACGGCCGTCCCGCCCGAAGCCATCATGGCCTGCGCAAAGCGCAAACGGACGATGCGGCACCGGTAGGGCGCTATCCGCGTCCATCTGTAGGGGATCCGTGGTGCCTGCCTCACGATGCTATGCAATTGGGGAATGCCTCCGTGACCCCGCTCCGATCCGCCCGCCGTGGATGGCCACAGCCGGCCGCGATCGAGGCCGAGACGCGCTGAATCGAATCCCCTGGAACTCTGCGCCACAATTGCCGCAACGGGGTGGCCATGCTGACCCGGCTCTCGATTCGCGACATCGTCCTGATCGAGCGGCTCGACATCGATTTCGCGTCCGGCCTCGCGGTGCTCACCGGCGAGACCGGCGCCGGCAAGTCGATCCTGCTCGATGCCTTCGCGCTCGCGCTCGGTGCGCGCGGCGATGCCTCGCTCGTGCGCCAGGGCGCCGAGCAGGGGCAGGTGACGGCGGCGTTCGACGTGCCCGCCGATCACCCGACGCGCGCCTTGCTCGCCGAGAACGACATCGCGGCCGAGGACGAGTTGATCCTGCGCCGGCTGCAGCTTGCCGACGGGCGCACGCGCGCCTTCGTCAACGACCAGCCGGTCGGCGTCCAGGTGCTCAAGAATCTCGGCGCCGCGCTGGTCGAGATTTACGGCCAGCACGACGACCGCGCGCTCACCGACGCGGCCACGCACCGCCGCCTGCTCGACGCCTATGGCGGTCTCGATGCGCTCGCCGCCGAGGTCGCGGCACTGTGGACGGCGCGGCGCGACGCCGAGGCCGCCGTCGCCGAGCACCGCGCGCAGGTCGAGCGCGCCGCGCGCGAGGCCGACTGGCTGCGCCATGCGGTCGAGGAGCTGACCGCGCTCGCGCCGCAGGTGGGCGAGGAGACGACGCTCGCGCAGCGGCGCACCGAGATGATGCAGGCCGAGAAGGCGGCCGAGGACCTGCGCGATGCGCATCAGGCGGTCGCCGGCAACGCTTCGCCGGTGCCGATGCTCGCCGCCGCGGTGCGCCGGCTGGAGCGCCGCCAGGCGCAGGCGCCCGGTTTGATCGAGCCGGCGGTCCGCGCCATGGATGAGGCACTGACCGCGCTCGACGAGGCGCGCGGGCATCTCGAGGCGGCGCTTGCGGCCGCCGACCAGGACCCGCGCGTGCTGGAGCGCATCGAGGAGCGCCTGTTCGCGCTGCGCGCGGCCGGCCGCAAGTACAACGCGGCGGTCGACGACCTCGCGGCGCTGGCGACGCGCTACGCGGCCGATCTCGCGCTGATCGATGCGGGCGCGGCGCGGCTCGCGACGCTGGAGAAGGCGGCCGGCGCTGCCGCACAAGCCTATGCCGGGGCCGCCGCCACCCTGTCGGAGCGGCGCGCGCGCGTCGCCGAAATGCTCGACAAGGCGGTCAATGCCGAGCTCAAGCCGCTCAAGCTGGAGCGGGCGAAGTTCTCCACCGCGATCGAAAGCGACGCGGTGGCGGGCGGCCCGCACGGCATCGATCGGGTCGAGTTCTGGGTGCGCACCAACCCGGGCACGCAGCCGGGCCTGCTGATGAAGGTTGCGTCGGGCGGCGAGCTCGCGCGCTTCCTGCTCGCGTTGAAGGTCGTGATTGCCGACAAGGGCTCGGCGCCCACGCTGGTGTTCGACGAGATCGACACCGGCGTCGGCGGTGCGGTCTCGGATGCGATCGGCGTACGGCTCGCGCGCCTCGGCCGGCGCGTGCAGGTGCTGGCGGTCACGCACGCGCCGCAGGTCGCGGCGCGCGCCGACCATCACTACCTGATCGCCAAGGATGCGACCGGCAAGGGCAAGCGCGTCGCCACGCGGGTCACGGAGCTCGAGCCGGCCCGCCGCCGTGAGGAGATCGCCCGCATGCTCGCCGGCGCCGAGATCACCGCGGAGGCGCGTGCCGCGGCCGAGCGCCTGATCAAGGCGGCGGCGGGATAATATTGGCCGTCATTGCGAGGGGCGCGTCGCGTCCCGAAGCAATCTCGCGCCGCATATCGGGATTGCTTCGCTTCGCTCGCAATGACAAATCACGGCCATGTCCAAACGCCCCGCCAAGAAACCGATCGCCAAACCCCTCGCCGTCGATGACCTCACCGCGAAGCAGGCCAAGGCCGAGCACGCGCGGCTGCAGGCCGAGATCGCGGCGCACGACAAACGCTACTACCAGGACGACGCGCCGACCGTCTCGGACGCCGCGTACGACGCGCTGCGCCAGCGCTACAACGCGATCGAGGCGCGCTTTCCCGATCTGCGCACGCTGGAGAGTTCTCGCTCAAGGTCGGCGCGGCGCCGGCGCGCGGGTTCGCCAAAGTGCGCCACCGCGTGCCGATGCTCTCGCTCGACAACGCGTTCGGCGCCGAGGACGTGCAGGAGTTCGTCGAGCGCATCCGCCGCTTCCTGCGCCTCGCCGCCGAGGAGCCGATTGTCTTCTCGGCCGAGCCGAAGATCGACGGCCTCTCCATGTCGCTGCGCTACGAGGGCGGCGAGCTCGTCACCGGCGCGACGCGCGGCGACGGCAGCGAGGGCGAGGACGTGACCGCCAACATCCGCACGCTCGAGGACGTGCCGAAGAAACTCAAGGGCCGGCATGTGCCCGGCATCTGCGAGGTGCGCGGCGAGGTCTATATGACCAAGTCCGGCTTCCTCGCGCTCAACAAGCGACAGGCCGCAGCGGGGGACACGATTTTTGTCAATCCACGCAACTCGGCGGCGGGCTCGCTGCGGCAGAAGGACCCGGCGATCACGGCGTCGCGGCCGCTCGGCTTCTTCGCCTACGCCTGGGGCGAGATGAGCGAGATGCCGGCCGAGACCCAGTCTGGCATGATCAAGTGGCTCGAGGGCTGCGGCTTCAAGACCAATCCGCTCACGAAGATCTGCCGCTCGGCCGATGAGCTCCTCGCCTTCCATCATGCGATCGAGCTGCAACGCGGCGAGCTCGACTACGACATCGACGGGGTCGTCTACAAGGTCGACCGCCTCGACTGGCAGGAGCGGCTCGGCTTCGTCTCGCGCACCCCGCGCTGGGCGGTCGCGCACAAGTTCCCGGCCGAGAAAGCCGTCACGGTGGTCAAGGACATCGAGATCCAGGTCGGCCGCACCGGCGCGCTCACGCCGGTCGCCAAGCTCGATCCCGTCACGGTCGGCGGCGTGGTGGTGCAGAACGCGACGCTGCACAATGCCGACGAGATCGCGCGGCTCGGCGTGCGCATCGGCGACACGGTGCAGATCCAGCGCGCCGGCGACGTGATCCCGCAGGTGCTCGCCGTCGTCGAGGAGCAGCCGCGCGGCGCCAAGGACTACAAATTCCCGACCAAATGTCCGTGCCCGCTGCATACGCCGGTGGTGCGCGAGATCAACGCAGCGGGCGAGGAGGGCGTGCGGTTCCGCTGCTCGGGCGAGTTCGCGTGCCCGTTCCAGAGGATCGAGCATCTCAAGCATTTCGCCTCGCGCCGCGCCTTCGACCTCGAGGGCCTTGGCGACAAGCAGATCGAGCTGTTCTTCGAGCGCGGCTGGGTCAAGGAGCCGGCCGACATCTTCACGCTCGAGGCGCGCAACGCCAAGATCAAGCTCGAGGAGGAGGAGGGCTACGGCGAGACATCGGTCGGCAACCTGTTCGGCTCGATCCGCACGCGGCGCGACATTCCGCTCGACCGCTTCATCTACGCGCTCGGCATCCGCCACGTCGGCGACACCACCGCGCTCGCGCTCGCGCGCGGCTACGGCACCTGGGAGGCGTTCCACGACGCGTGCCTGAAGGTGGCAAAGGGCGACGCGGAGACGCGCGCCGAGATGGATGCGCTCGACCAGATCGGCGACACCGTGATCGACAGCCTCGCGAAGTATTTTGCCGAGAAGCACAATCGCGACATCGTCGAGCGCCTGACCAGGCAGGTGGCGATCCGCGATGCCGAGAGGCCGAAGGACTTGCCCGTCGCCGGCAAGACCGTGGTGTTCACGGGCTCGCTGGAGAAGATGACCCGTGACGAGGCGAAGGCGACCGCCGAGCGGCTCGGCGCCAAGGTCGCGGGCTCGGTGTCGAAGAAGACCGACTACGTGGTTGCCGGCCCCGGCGCCGGCTCCAAGCTCGAGAAGGCGCGCGAGGCCGGCGTCGCGGTGCTGACCGAGGACGAGTGGTTCGCGCTCGTCGGGAAATCGTAGCGCGAATGGGGCGCCGTCGCGCAGACATCAGGGCGCGCGTTGACTTTGCGCGCCCTGCCGGGCAGTTGATGCCGCAATGACCTCCGCGATCGAGCATAGAGATTGCCCCCTGTGCGGCGCGCCGGCGGGCCGGGCGAAGCCGACCCCCTATGGGACGGCCGACTTCACCGTCGTCCAGTGCGGCGACTGCAATCTCGCCTATCTGGATCGCCTGCCGCCGCAGCACGAGTTCGAGGACGAGCGCGCCTGGGAGGTGAGCTCGGTCTCGCATGCCGAGCAGCGCGGGCGCGCCTATCCGGTCCTGAGCGCGCTGCAGAATTCGACGCGCTTTCGCATGCATCTGCGCGTGCTGACGAAGCGCGAGCCGAAGAACATCCTCGCCCGCCATGCGCGCCCCGGGCCGGTCGTCGATCTCGGCTGCGGCGCCGGCATCAACAGCGTTCCGCCGCCCAAGGGCTTCGTGCCCTACGGCGTCGAGATATCGAAGTCGCTTGCCGCCGCCGCTGACGCCGCCTTCCAGAAATTCGGCGGCAAGTGCGTGCAGGCCGCGGCGGCCGCGGGCCTCGACCAGTTCCCGCGCGGCTTCTTCCACGGCGCCATGCTGATCGGCTACATTGAGCACGAGTTCTTTCCGCGCGAGGCGCTGGTGCGCCTGCGCGCCGCGCTCGCCGCCGACGCGACGGTGGTGATCAAGACGCCCAACTACGCCTCGCTCAACCGCCGCCTGATGGGGATGCGCTGGAGCGGCTTTCGCTTTCCCGACCACGTCAACTACTTCACGCCGGCGACGCTGCGCGAGATCGCCCGCCGCGCCGGCTTCTCCATCCACTATGGGCCGATTGATCGCAATCCGGTGAGCGACAGCCTGTGGGGTCTGCTGCGGGCCGCATAGCGCATCCAGTTCCATGGGCGCGGTTTTGCCGCTTTTCTGGCTTTGGCTGCAGCCGCGGCGTTGGGGGCGCAGCGGAGGCGGGTGGCGCATGGGCCGGGACGGGCGAATGCGGCCGGCACGGCGGACGGTTGTCGTCGGCCTCGGCGCGAGTGCGTTGGCGATGTGGCCGGCCGCAATGCGTGCGGCTAGCGGCGCAGCGCCCGATGTAAGCCCGCCGGCCGAGCTTCCCGAAACGAAGCAACAGCCTAAATCGGCCGAACGTTTCGAACCGGCGCCTGGCGGCGCGGCGCGCGCCATCCTCTATGAGGAGGACCCCGCCGATCCGTCCGGCAAGCGCTATGTGGGCGAGGTGCGCTGGCGCTTCGAGACGCGCCCGGTCGCGAACAAGCCGCCCGAGGCGATGGTGCAAGCCGAGATCACGGTGCACGGACTGCGCCTGAGCGTAACGTTCCGGCGCAACGACGATCGTTCGCTGCCGGCGAGCCACACGATCGACCTGCAATTCGCCTTGCCGGTCGATTTTCCGCGCAACGGGATCGGCAATGTTCCCGGGATGCTGATGAAGCAGGACGAGAATGCGCGCGGCGTCCCGCTGAGCAGCCTCTCCGTCAAGGTGATCCCGCTCTATTTCCTGATCGGCCTCTCGGCCGTCGAGAGTGAGCGCAAGCAGAACATGCAGCTCATGCGCGAGCGCCGCTGGTTCGACGTGCCGATCGTCTACGGCGACAGCCGGCGCGCGATCCTGGCGTTCGAGAAAGGCGTCGAGGGTGAGCGCGCCTTCAACGCGGCATTCGCGGCGTGGGATGGCGCAAGCCCGGCGCCTGCGGCGGTGGATCGCAAGTAGGGGCGCGGCGTCGGATGTCGCGCAACCGAATGCTCGAGTAGGGCGTGCGCCTCAGGCCACCGCGATCTCCAGCGGAAACGCGTCCACCACCTCGTGGCCGTCCTGGGTCACGATGAAGGTGTGGCCGAGGAAGATGCCGAACATGCCGTCGGCGGTGATCGGGTTTGGCTCCGCCATGGTGACCATGTTGGGCAGGAAGACCTTGTCGGCCTCGCGCGCCTCGACGCGGTCGGCGAACACGTGCGGCGGCCCGGTGACGATGTCGATGCCGTGGATCTGGATCGGGCGCGACTGCACGCCCTTCTGGCGGAAGAACTGCGCCGCCGCGCGCACGTTCTCGAGCGGGTTGCCCGGCTTGATCTCGGCGACGATCTTCTTGTAGCCCGGGAGCGTGATCTCCTCCCAGAACTTGCGCACCATTTCGGTCGGCGGGCCGAGGCAGATGGGCGAGCCGATCTGCGCCGAGTAGCCGCGATAGCCGGCGGCGAGCTCCATGATGACGATGTCGCCGGTCGTGAGCTTGCGCTCGGACGGGCGCGGATTGCCGAAGAACAGCGCCGGGTTCGCCATCGCGGTGGCGCCGATGATGAGGAAATCGATGTCGCCGCCGCCCTTGAGGATGGCCGCGCCGGCGGCGCCGCGCAGATTGGCCTCGGTCGCGCCGGGCTTCGCCGCCGCGACCATCGCCTCCATGGCGTGCTGGCACAGCACGCCGGCCTTGCGCACGCAGTCGAGCTCCTCGGCGCTCTTGATGATCACCAGCTCGTGGATGAAGCTGCGGGTGAACACGAGCTCGACGTTGGGCAGCCCGGCGCGCAGGTCGTTGTACTGGTTGACCGGCAGGTAGTCCTTGTGGCGCGGGTCGATCTCGACGAGACCGATGCGGCCGCGGGTCAAGCCGATCTCCTTGCAGCGCTCGACGATGACCTCGGCGTAGCGGCCGCCGCGGCTCTGCCGCACGTCGGAGAGTGCGGGCGCGACCTGGCGGCGCACCGCCTCGCAATGGGTGCCGCCCATGGAAAAGATCAGCGTCGGGTCGTCGTCGAGCGGCACCAGCACATACGAGGCGAGCGCGTGCCATTCCCAGTGGCCGGTCAGCCAGGTCATGCCGCCGCCGAAGCTCCAGTGGCTCGGGCCGCCCGGCACGATGATGGCGTCGAGCTTCGCGTCGCGCATTTTGGCGCGCAGCGCCGCGTAACGCCGGGCGTATTCGGCCGTCGAGAACTGCTCCCACACGGCGTCGCGGTAGAGCGGCGTGTCGTACATGTTGGAGAACGGCCCGTTCTGGTCGAGCCGCGTGCGCACCTGCTCCCACGGCACGGCGCCGGCGGGCGGCGGAACGTTGACGTTCATTGGACGATCCTCTTTCGATGCGAATTTTGGCGCGTCGGCGCTACGGGGGCGATGAACAGCAGATTGCCCGTGCGTGCGGACGAGGACGACGGCGCGAAAGCGCAGCCGTCCCGGATCAGCGGCGGCGGCGCGGCTGGGTGGGCGTCGCCCCCTCGTTCACGCTGCGGCCCGCGGCGATCTTCTTGGCGTCGCGCGACATTTCGAGGCAGGAGATCAGCTCGACATAGCTCGGCGAGCCGCCGGTCGAGATCATCGACAGGCAATGGCTCTTGTCGGCGGCCGAGAATGTCGACCAGTCCTTGGTGAGCTGGTCGTGCGCGGTGTTCTCGTCGTTGAGGCACGACTGGGTCGTGCGGCCGAGCGCCATGCCGGCGACGCCGGCCGCCTGGCAGCTCGGCTCGATCTTCAGCTTGGGCACGCCGTCGGCCGCGAGGATCAGGTTGGTTCCGAGCGCAAGGGCGGCAAAGGGCATCATGTCGGACATCCGGTCGGGCGCGCCGATCCGCGCGCCGGGCATTACGATAGCACAAATCGTGTGACGTGGGTTTCGTCAATCGCGGGTCTCAGCCTGCGACTTGCATCAGCAGGTCGGCGGTCTCGTCCGGCATGGTCGCAATATCCTGTCTCCACCCGCGCATTGCGCGGCAAATTCCGCTCCTCCATATTGGCCGGCCTGACCGCCTGCCATCCCGCCGACACCATCGACGTCACTCCTGCGCAGAGCCCCCGCATGCTCGATCCGTTCGTCTACACCTCCGATCGCCTGCGCGTCGTGTTCGGATGCGGCATGGTCGCGCGCATCGCCGCCGAAGCCGAGCACCACAAGATGTCGCGCGTGATGCTGCTGTGCTCGCCCAATCGCATCGAGCTCGCGCGGAGTATCGCGGCGCCGCTCGGCGCGCGCGTGGTGGGAGTCTGCGCAGGGGCCCGCGCGGGCATGCCGAGCGCGGCCTTCGACGAGATCGTCGCCGAGCTCAAGCGCCTCGCGGCGGACGGCTTCGTCTGCATCGGCGGCGGCTCGCCGATCGGGCTCGCCAAGGCGGCCGCGGCGGCGACCAGGATTCCGTTCATCGCCGTGGTCACCACCTATTCGGGCTCGGAAATGTCGAGCCGCTGGTACATCGGCGCGGGCGCCGACGAGCGCTCGGGCGCCTCGCCGCAGGCGCTGCCGGCGAGCGCGATCTACGATCCGGCGCTCACGCTCGATCTGCCGTTCGCGACCTCGGCGGCAAGCTGCATGAACGCCATGGCGCATGCGGTCGAGTCGCTCTACGGGCCGGACGCCAATCCGATCGTGCTGGCGCTTGCCGAGGAGGCGGTGCGGTTGCTCGGCGCGGCGCTGCCGCGCCTGAAGGCCGATGCGAAGGACCTCGCGGCGCGCGCCGACGCGCTCTATGGCGCCTGGCTCGCCGCCGCGTTCCGCACGCCGGTCGGCCTGTCGCACACGGTGGCGCAGCGCGTGCGGCAGAATTTCGGCACCGACCACGCCCGCACCCACGCCGCAGTGCTGCCCTATGCGGTCGCGTTCAATCGGCCGGCCGCGCCCGCCGCCATGGCGCGGATGGCGCGCGCGCTCGGCGCCGGCGATCCGGCGCAGGCGCTCTACGACATGAACGTCACCTGCGGGCTCGCGACCGGCTTGAAGGACCTCGGCATGAGAGAGGCCGACATTGCGCGCGTGGTCGGGATCATCGCGAAACGCAAATTTGCGAGCCCGGGGCCGCTGACCGCGGCGGACATCGAGAACGTGATCACGCAAGCCTTCGCGGGCGCGACGCCGCGATTTTAAGTGGCGCGAGCGAACGGCGAGCTAAGGGATTTTGTAGTTGATGCCGACGCGAAAGATGCTGTCGGTGATGTGCGAGCTGTAGTTGCTGATGACAAAAGCTCCGCTCGGAGCGATCACCGGGGTGACGAATGATCCCGACACCGTTCCGAGATCGACATAGAGGTACTCGATCTTCCCCGACCAGTTTCCGCTGAGCACTCCTTCGATGCCGGCGCCGATGGTCCAGCCGACCCGGATGGTGCTGTTGCTCATGGATGCGCCGACCGGAACCACGGTGACGCCGTTTACGCCTTGAGGGCCGATCAGGTTGGTGCCGCTGACCGAATTTGTGGTGCTCACCTGCCCATAGGCCAGTCCGCCGGTGATGAATGCGAACACGGTCGGTGTGATCGTCGGGCCGACGCGACCGCGCACCGTGCCGAACCAATCTAGCTGCTGGCTCAGCGTATCGATCACCGGCAGAGCGGCGACGTTGAAGGGCGCCGTATCGCCGATGTGGCCTGGAGCGCACGCGCTGAACAGGCTTGCCGGCGGCGCTCCGAGCGAGCCGCCCGGACAGATCGCGGTGCCGCTGCCTTTCTGGGCGGAGCCCTGAATGTCGGCCTCGAGACCGAAGATCCAATCGCTGCGTTGCCAGTTGTAACCAAGCTGGCCGCCGCCGATCACGCCGTTGAGACCAAAATCGGTGCCCGCCGAACTCAACAACGCACCGCTTCCTGCGTCGCTGAAGGTCACCGTCCCGTTCGATCGGCCCCAGCTGTATCCGATGTTGGCGCCGACGTAATACCCGGTCCAACTCCAGATCGGTGGTGGCGGTGCCGCATTCGCCTGGCCGGAAGCTCCGGCAAGCGACACGATCAACGCGCTTCCCAGCAACAGGTGTCTCATGGACGCCCCCCAATTGCCGAACCCACTGCGCTTTTGATGCTAGCAGCACGTGAAGCGGAACCCTGTAACTGTTCGGCCACAGCTCCACAGAAATCCACCGGGAAAAGGTAAAAAAACCTAATGATCACAAGTTGCGTCGATCGATGCGCACGCGCGTCGGCATTTCGGTCGACCTGCGCACGCAGACCGAATACGGCACGCTGCGGTCGTACCTCGAAGGCGGCTTCCAGACGAGCGCCAATAGCGGCGCAGCGGCAACCAGTACCGGCTTGGCGGGGCCGACCAACGACGTGGTCTACTTCGACCGCGGATTCATCCAGTTTGCCGGCATCACCGCCGGCCGCATCCGCTCGTACTTCGACATCAACTCGCTGGGCCCGTACTCCTATTCGAATAACCGCATCTCCGGCGACACCGGCGCGCTCGGCCTGTGGGGCATCGCCTACACGGCGCAGTTCGGGAACGGCATCTCGGCGACGATCTCGTTCGAGGACGGCGGCTCGAGCTCGCAGGGCTCCAACTCCGGCCAGAGCTCGGCGCGCGGCGCCCTGGTGTCGAACATGGGCCTCGCCGGCCAGTGGGGCCTCGGAACCATCGGGTACGACAACGGCGGCTGGACGATGCCCGACGTGGTCGGCGCGTTGCGGATCGACCAAGCCTGGGGCTATGCGCAGGTCGCGGCCGCGCTGCATGATGTGCGTGCCGGCTATTACACGGCGCTCAACACGGGCAACCCGGCCGCCCCCGGCTGCGTCGCCGGCACGAACTGCACGGGCTTCGGCCATCCGAGCGACAAGATGGGCTGGGCGGTCACGGGCGGCTTCACGCTCAATGACGTGCTCGGCCTCAAGGGCGACCAGTTCGGCATCCAGGTCACCTACGCTCAGGGCGCGACCGGCTACGTGACACGGGCCAATGGTCCGTTCCAAATCTACGGCGCCGGCGGCATGAACGGAACCGCCGGCTTCGGCTGGATCTCGGACGGCATCTACGACAACCAAACCTCGATCGCGAACCTGACCGGCACGAGCATCCAACTCACCACGGCCTGGGGCCTCACCGGCTTCTACCAGCACTTCTGGAACCCGAAGTGGCGCACCTCGTCCTGCCCTGATCGCTACGGCGCAGAGCGCAAAATGGATGAAGGGGGCCGGCCGCAACGCCGGCCCTTTTCAATTGCGGGAGTTACGTCGGCGGCCTACGCGGCCTGCGTGTGCGTCCTCTGCCGCGCGAAATACTCGCGCAGGGCGTCGGCCGGCTGCGGGGCGCTGAACAGATAGCCCTGCACCTCGGTGCAGCCTTCCGAGCGCACCTGGCGAAGCTGGCGTTGGC
>CAVPGG010000203.1:0-5813 GCA_963703755.1 uncultured Pseudomonadota bacterium | reverse complement strand
AGTGTTTTTGCTCGACCGTTGGTCTTGCTAGCCAGCGCTACAGGCCGGAGTTAGAGAAAGAGATACCTGATGTGGATGGATATTTTGGCACACAAGAAAATCTGCCTCGTTTGCTAAAAACATTGAAAGCAGATTACAAGCATGAACTGGTTGGAGAGAATATTAACTACTCCTTCGCACTATGCGTACTTAAAAATATCGGAGGGCTGCAGGACGAAAATGTTCAATTTGTGCCATACCCAACATGGCAATGCCGGGTCGTTCGCGGCAAACCGTCGGGGCAGGGATCTGGTCGCCGCCGATGCTCGCTTTCTTCGTTTCTGTGGCCGCTGAACTCGCGCGTGATCGGGATGGAAGAGCGCGCAGCATTCGAGAAGAGTTTCGAGGCATTGACTGGATACTCCCCGCTGAGTTGGCAGACCCGGCTGTTCGTGGAGCATTTCGTTCACGGCGACATTCCGTCGGCGCTGGATATTCCGACCGGCCTCGGCAAAACCTCGGTGATGGCGATCTGGCTCATTGCGCGCGCGCTCGCGGACGAAGGCGCGCGCAAGCTATTGCCGCGCCGCCTGGTCTATGTGGTGGACCGCCGCGCCGTGGTCGATCAGGCGACGAGCGAAGCGGAAAAGCTTCGTGGGGCGCTTGAAGGCAAGGCTGCGCATTTCGATGCGCTGGAAGAGAACGTGCGAGCGCAAGCGAAACATTTCGCGACGGAGGTCAGGCAGGAGCTAGGGTTCGAAGGCAGTCGCACGGTTCCAATCTCCACCTTGCGCGGCGCCTATGTCGACAACCGCGAATGGCTCGATGATCCCGCGGTCCCGGCGATCATCGTGGGAACAGTCGATATGATTGGATCGCGGCTGTTGTTCTCGGGCTACGGCGTCGGTCCCAAGATGCGGCCGCGTCATGCGGGCCTGCTCGGCGCCGACGCGCTCGTCGTGCTCGACGAGGCGCATCTGGTGCCGCCATTCCAGGCGTTGATCGAGCAGGTTGCGCGGCAGGCCGGAGCAGACCGTGAACGTGCGACCGCGAAGTTCAAAATCCCTCCGTTCAGGGCAATGGCGCTATCTGCGACCGGTCGCGATACGGGAGCGGCGGTATTCGAGCTGAAGGATCGGGATATGGAGAACGACAACACCGCGCGCCGGCGTATCGATGCGCGCAAATCCATCTCGGTCAGGGATTTGTCGGGCGACCTCGCGGAGGCGATGGCTGAGCGGGCATGGGAACTGAGTGACCAACGGCACCGAGATCATCGTGTTCTGCAACAGCCGGAAGGTTGCCGGCGACATTTATGAAGATTCAAAGATCGCCTCAAGAAATCGTTTGGAAAAGAGAGGTCGGAGCGCGGAGCGCATCTCGAATTGATCGTCGGCGCGCGCCGCGTGCGCGAGCGTGAGCTGCTGGCGGATAGCGCGGTTTTCCGCCGTTTCGCCCGCCTGCCGCAGAAGGATGACAAGCCGGCGGCGACCGCGCCCGATTTTCTCGTTGCCACCTCCGCCGGCGAGGTCGGCGTCGACATCGACGCGGACCACATGGTCTGCGATCTCGTAGCGTGGGAGCGCATGGTGCAGCGGCTCGGGCGCGTCAATCGACGTGGCGAGTTTGTTGCCGGCTCGCTGGTCGATGTGTTCGCGGCCGCCCCCGACAAGGAGGCGGTAAATCCAACGGGGATGCCGATCGAAGTTTGTCGGGCGCCTTTTGATGCCGCGGCGTGGCCGAAGCACGATGGCCGCCTGGATGCGAGCCTGCGGACTTTGCGAAAGCTGCGCAATAATGCCGAACTGAGACAGCTGACCGATCTGGCCACGACGGGCCAGCCGCTGCATCCGGTGCTTACATCGCCGCTGCTGGATGCCTGGTCGATGACATCGCTTTCGACTTACCCCGGCCGTCCTGAAAAAGTCCAGCCATGGATTCGCGGCTGGATCGATGAGGAAATGCCTCAATCTGAGTTGCTGTGGCGGCGCCATTTACCGATCCGCAGGGAGGACGCCGCCCGACAAACGGAGCAAGAGGTGACCGCGTTCTTCGAGGCGGCGCCGCCGCATATGAGCGAAATTCTCGAAACCGAGACCTACCGTGTAGTCGACATGCTGCGGGCTCGTGCGCGGATGTTACTGAAACGCGCGCGTGATACCAATTCAGCAGACAGAGATGAAAACATGCCGGACGCCGTCGGTCCGCTTGCCGGGCGGACGGTCGTTGCCGTGGTACTCAATCGGGACGGCTCCATCGAGGCGCTGCGAGACTCTCGAAGGGATCGAGGCTCGCGACGCCAACGGGCTGCGCAGGCTCCTGGCGGAGCGGCGCGTCGTGCTCGATGCCCGCATGGGTGGGCTTGCCGCATCCGGCCTGCTTGATGCGAAGGAAGACGAGGCGCCGCCGACACTCGATGGGGAGAACGTCCTGCGGATCGAGGATGAGGGCGGAGCGAGCCTCTGGAGCAATGCGCGATTGCGTCAGAGCGGTCTCGGTTTCCGCATCCGGGTGGCCCGGCGCAATAGCGACGAGGGAGATTGGAAGGTGGCCTACCGGCGTTTCATCGCTGCCGAGTCGGAAGAAGCCGACGATGCCACCGAGCGCGAGGAATGGCGTGTCGAAGAATGGGTAGGGGAGGGCGGCGCCGAGAATAAATCTGCCCTCGCAAGGGTCGCGCAAAAGCTCGACGATCATCGTGACCGGGTCATCCACTACGCCGGCGAATCGCAAGGAATCTGAATCTCCCGGATGATCTGCGGACCATGCTCGTCATTGCCGCGCGCTACCACGACAACGGAAAGGCCCGCGCGATCTGGCAGCGCTTCGCCGGCAATTACGCGTTTGCTCGCGATCGCACGAGCGCTCTCGCGAAATTTGCCGTTTGGGCCAATCCGCGATTGCTCAAGGTAGGCGACGACATCTATCGCCACGAGTTCGGATCGCTCCACGACGCCGTGGAGGGTAAGGCGTTTGATGGCCTTCCGCCGCCGCTGCAACGCCTCGGCTTGCGTCTGATCGCAGCGCACCACGGCAATGCGCGTCCGAGCATCTTCGCCTATGACGAGGACCGCTCGGCCGATTGCTCCCTCGAGCTGGCGCAGCAGATTGCGATCGACTTTCGCGCGCTGCAGCTCGAGTGGGGCGCATGGGGCCTGGCTTGGTGGGAGGCGCTGCTGCGTGCCGCCAACGTCGCCGCGTCCCGCGAGAAGGTCGAAGGGGAGAGGCGCTGATGGCCTCCTCGACCATTCCCGTTGATCTGCGCAACCCCGGTCAGGTGTTTGCTTGCTTAGGCTTGATGGAAGCGACGGAAATTCTGCTGGGGCAACCCTGCGAAGGCGGATTCGACTATCGCGATCTCGACATCGAGACGACGTTCACGTTGTGCTCCGAAGGGGCGGATGACCCGGTCGCCGCGGTTGTCCGATTTCTCGCGCGCGCCGAAGTGAAAGCGCTCGCGCCACATGGATCGGAGCTCTCGACCGCGCGATGGGACGTCGAAACACTGCGTGCTGCCACCGGCGACGAGCACGCATTTCCTTGTCCCGTCCCGGATTCGCCGGCGGCGTTGCCGATCCTGCTGATCGATCACGGAAAGCAAATTCTCGTGGACCACTGGGCGGATGGCGCGGCGACCGGCCGCGACAATGTGAAATTCTGGGCGGGCGCGGCCGGCTATCCGGCAGCAGCGCTTGCGCGCGACGCTCTGGCAACCGTTCGCGCCCTCGGCGGCAACGCGATCGCCGACGCAATCGCCGATCCCTTCAACCTTTCGGCGCCGCAATCCAGCAGTTTCCGCTTCGACTGGCGCAGGGACTACGTGCCGCTCGATGCCGGCTTCTCGCCGAACGCGCACGGCGATGTGCGGATGGTGGGCTATCCGCTTGTCGAAATGCTCGCCGCAATCGGGCTGCAGAACGGGCGCCCGGATAGGCGCGACAAGCTCGACTATCGCTACGGGGTATCGAACCTGCGACTTCCGACCACGTATGTCCGCGTCATTCTCGGGGCGCAGCGGTTGTGGCAGCATCCGTTCCAGCGCTTTCCTATCCGCATTTTCCGCATGCGACTCGGCTGGCCTGGCCAGGAGGGCCAGGCCCGCTGCATCATCGACGCCCAGGAGGAGTTCGAGCCATGAGCGATGCCCTCACTCACACCGTTATCGATCAATGGGCCGACGATCCACGCGGACCAGTCGCGCTGCACTTGCGGCAAAAGTTGCTGCCAATCGAAGGCGCTGATGGCGTCATCTTCCCGCCCACCTATGCGGAGATCGGATACTCCATCGACGACCTGGCGGACGGCACCAAGGTCGCCCAAATCGACTCGGTCGGCGCACAGGCCAACCGGATGGAGCCTCTGTTCAAGAAGGCGAAGCCCGGTCACCCGGAGAATCCGCTCGCCAAGCTGGTGCCGCAGATCGAGATCGCGCTCGGCAACGAACGCACGGTATCGATCCTCGATGCCGGACATCGGCTCGGCGACGCGATCGTACGTGCGTCCGACCTCGCCGACGACGCCCAAAAAGCGTTCAGGCAATTCCTCGACACCGGCGATGCCGGGGCGATCGCCAGGCTGTCGCCGACCTCGCTTGTGTTCGGCGCATGGGATTCGCGCGACACCCAGGCCAAGCTGCCGCGCGTCGTGCAGGCGGTGATCCGCGCGTGGGACGTGAGCCCGATCCATCGCTCGGCGCAATACGTGCCGCCGGCGGACTACGCGGCGTTGGAAGTGTTCTCCGACGAGGACAAGAAGAAGGCCGAAGGCGACGCCAAGAGCCCGTTGGCCCAGCGCGGCTTCGTGCATGTTCCCTCCGTCAACGCGTTGGGCGGCGTCGTGGTGCGCGGGGCGATTCACCGCGACGTCACCGTCAATCTGGTGGCGCTGCGCCAGCTCGGCGGCGAGAACGGCGCGGCGCTGCGGCAATACGTGCTCGGCCTTGCGCTGGTGGCGGCGGTCGAGCCGCAGGACGGTTTTTTGCGCCAAGGATGTCTGCTGACCCTCGATCCGGAAGCTGCGCCAGCCTGGGCGACAGTCGAACGCAGCGGCAAACGGACTCCCACTGCCCTCGAGCCGAAGGCCGTCGTGACCTACGCAACCATGGCGGCGAAGTGCTTCGGCGTCGGTCCGGATCGCATGATCACGTTCGACCCCAAGAAGGCCCAGGCTGACCTCAAGGGCGACGAGAAGACAGGTCGGCGAAAAGCCAAGTGAGGAGCGACACATGCCTGCGCGCGCTCTGCTCATCGAGGTGCGCCTGCTCGACGGACGCTATCACGGCGTCGGCGATTGGCCGCCATCGCCGTTCCGATTGTTCCAGTCGCTGGTCGCCGGAGCGTATGGCGGTCGCTGGCGCGGCGAGACGGACGACGACGAATGCGAAAAGGACGCGGCGTTTCACTGGCTCGAAGGGCTTGCGCCGCCGCACATCGCCACGCCGCCGAAGGTCGACGGAAGGGCCACGACCTATTTCGTGCCAAACAACGATATCGATGCCGTGGACGGCGATCCGCGTCGCGTATCCGAGATCCGCGCCGGCAAGCTCGTGCGGCCCATCCTGCTCGCCGCGGATGCGCCGCTGCTCTATGCATGGCCGTTCGACGACGGCGAGGAGCACGCGCGACGGCTGTGCGGCCTCGCGGAACGCCTGCACACCTTGGGCCGCGGCATCGACGCGGCCTTCGCGCGCGCGGAAGTCTGCGACTGGTCGCAAGCTGAGGCCAGATTGGCCAATCAGTCCGGGCTGATCGCCCGACCGGGCAGCCCGGGGATCCGAAGGTCAACCCCTTCTGTCCCATCCGCGGGTCGCTCGACAGCCTCAAGAAGCGCCATGC